>NZ_JANGBZ010000001.1:0-229634 GCF_024462915.1 Clostridium sp. DFI.5.61 | reverse complement strand
GGGCACCGGAAATTCCGGTGCCCGCGCTCTGTGAAGAGAATAGCAAGGAGGTGTAGGATCAGAAATCGATGCGGCGGCCTTCCTCGGCGGACTGATAGGCGGCGTACATGATCTTGGTGGTCTCGTAAGCCAGAGCAAAATCAGAGGAGGGCGTCTTATCGTAGGCAATGGTCTCCATGAAGTCCTGGAGCTCACCCATGTAGCCGCGAATGATCTCATCGGAGACAAAAGCCTTGTTCCAGCCCAGCTTGGCGGGCAGCATCTCGGAGATGTACACATCATCCAAGCCCTCTTCATCCAGGAAATAGGTGTTCAGGATGTCAGTGGGGGTGATGTTGCACATCAGGGAGCTGTCGTTGCTGTAAACCTCGATGTAGTTCTTGGTGCCGCCCAGTACGGTGTCACTGGCGATGGTCAGGCACTTGGTCCCGTCGGAGAAGGTAACGGTGACGGCGGCGTAGTCCTCCACGTCTTCGGGACGGGCGGCGATGTGGCGGTGCTCATGCTCGCTGAGGCAGGCAGTGGTGACGCCCACGTCGGCGGAGACACTCTTGACAGTAATGGTCTCTCCCCGGGCCAGGGCCTCCTGCTGCTTCAGCCACAGCATGCCAGTGAGGGGATGGGTACCGGTGCGGACCAGGATGCCGCCGCCAGTCTTGTTCCACTTGCCAGCCACGGGGGAGCTGGAGCCTTTCAGGCTCTCCTCACCCTTCATGAACAGCACCTTGCTCTTCTTGGCGCGGATGATCTCAGCGGCCTTCTGGACCGGAGTGGCATAGACGAAGTTCTCGGCGTACAGGAACTTCTTGTCGGTAGAGTCCACCACTTCCTTCAGCTCATCCATGATGGCCATGACCTCTCGATACATCTTGGCCTTCTCGGTCCTGCCCACATTCTCCTCGCCGGGCTTGCCGAAATAGCCGGTGAGAGGCTTCTCACAGATGACATGCTTGCCGGCCTTCAGGGCCTTGATGGCCATGGAGCAGTGGAGGAAAGGAGGAGTGACGATGTCGATGACATCGATCTCCGGGTCTGCCAGCATATCGTCAAAGTTAGTGATGGCCTGCTCATAGCCATAGCGCTCCTTGACCTGATTGGCCAGATCCAGGTTCAGGTCACAGACGGTCTTGAGGCGGATGGGCACTCCACTGACCTTTTCATAGCCGTTGCCGTGGAGATGCGCGGCATAGCCGGCTCCGATGGTGCCGATGACCACGGGTTTTACCTGCTTGTTCATAGAAAGTTCCTCCTTCATGATTTGTGAAAGGCTCACGGGCTTTTCAGATTTGATAGACTCAATATAGGGGAAATCACACAAAAAGTCAAATGATGCTTTTTCATTCAAAATTGAAAAAATTTAATGCAGGGCAGGCGCATCCAGACCGCAGTATCCGGCAGCCCGCTGCCAGCATACATTGTATTGAGAGGGTATCCCCTCCCGGCCGCGCCGTCGGCTGCGGCCACCCGTACTCCAGGAAAGGAACTATGCCATGCTCTATTATCTAATCGTGTGCCGATCCCTGACTTACGCACAGCGGACCGCCTCCGCCCTGGAGCGGGCAGGGATCACGGCTCATATCATGCGCTCCCCTAAAAGCATCGCGGGGGAGGGGTGCAGTCATTCCGTGAAGGTCTCTCAGCGGAATCTGCCCGATGCGTTAAGAATACTGCACCGAACAGAGCTGGACCCCCGCCGGGTCTATATCACGGCGGGAGACGGCAGCTACAAGGAGGTGCAGCTGTGATCTATCTGGACAGCGCGGCCACCTCTCTGCAAAAGCCGCCTGTGGTCGCCCGCGCCTGCTCCTACGCCATCTCACATTATGCCAGTCCGGGCCGAGGTGGTCACAAGCCGGCCATGGACGCAGCAGCAGCGGCCTTTGCCTGCCGGGAGGCGGCAGCCCGCCTGTTCCAGGTCCCCAAGCCGGAACAGGTGGTCTTTACCAACAATGCCACCCACGGCCTGAATATCGCCATAAAGGCCCTGGTCCGTCCGGGAGGGACAGTGGTCATCTCCGGATATGAGCACAACGCGGTCACCCGGCCGCTCCACGCCATCCCGGATGTGACGGTCCGGGTGGCGGCCGGACAACTGTTCCGGCCGGAGGAGACCGTGGAGGCATTCCGAAAGGCCCTGACCCCGGAGGTGACTGCGGCTGTATTCACCCATGTATCCAATGTGTTTGGAATGATCCTCCCCATCCAGGAGCTGGCCCGGCTTTGCCGGGAACGGGGGGTCCCCTTCATCCTGGACGCGTCCCAGTCAGCGGGCTGCCTCCCGGTCCATCTGGAGGAACTGGGGGCAGCCTTCATCGCCATGCCGGGCCACAAGGGGCTGTACGGCCCCCAGGGGACCGGTCTTCTGCTCTGCGGACAGACCCCGCCACCTCTGCTGGAGGGGGGCACGGGAAGTGAATCCATCCGGCAGGAGATGCCGGACTTCCTGCCCGACCGTCTGGAGGCGGGGACCCACAACATCGCCGGGATCGCCGGGCTGCTGGAGGGACTGCGCTTCGTGGAAAAGCAGGGGGTACAGTCCATCGGCAGCCATGAGCAGGCCCTGACCGTCCAGATGGGGGAGTCTCTCGCCCAACTCCCGGGGGTGGAGGTGTTCCGGAGCAAAGACCCCAGCCAGCAGGCCGGAGTACTCTCCTTCCGGGTATCGGGGATGGACTGTGAGGAGCTGGGGGAGGCGCTGGGCCGCCGGGACATCGCCCTGCGTTCCGGGCTCCACTGCGCCCCGCTGGCCCACCGGACAGCTGGGACACTGGAGACCGGGACCGTGCGGGCCAGCGTCTCCGCCTTCAACGTCCCCCAGGAGATCCCACGCTTCGTCCGAGAGCTGAGGCAGATCCTCAGCGAAAAGCCGTAAGACCTTACAAGGCGTCAAATGCCAGAGATCTTGAAGAGAGATCCCTGGCATTTTTTCTGTCCGGCTCCTGCCGGAACGGCCGGAGCCCAGGGCAGGTCCTGCCCTGCAGCCTATCCGGCGTCAGGGGTGACGGGAGACATATTCATGAAATTTTCATTCTTTCCTTCTCGTTTCATGTTGCCAACTTCCGCGGAATATCGTATAATTATCAAATAGGTAATTGGGCAGACCCATGCGGGCCTTTTGAAAAGAGGAGATTCCATGAGCGAACTCATACAGAGGATGCCGGCAGTCGTTCAGACCATTCGCCTGTCCGACCTGGTGGATATCGCGATCCTGTCTATCGTCATATACAAACTACTCTGGATGGTGCGGAAGACCAGCTCTGGGCGGGTGCTCCGGGGGATTATGATCGTGGTGGTGGCCATCTGGGCCTCTGCCGAGTTCAACTTATACGCCACCAGCTTCGTGCTCAACCGGGTAGTGGAGTACGCCATTCTGGTGCTGGTCATCCTGTTTCAGCCGGAGATCCGCCGCTTTCTGGAGCGGGTAGGCAGCAGCAGGATGAGCAAGGTCTTCGTCCAGCCCCCAGAGGCCGCCCACGACATCGACAGCGCCATCTCCCAGACTGTGGAGGCCTATACCTCCCTGTCCAAGGACAAGGTGGGGGCGCTGATGGTCTTTGAGCGGGCCAACCTGTTGGACGAGGTCATCAAAACCGGCACGGCGCTGGACTGTGCCGTCTCCAGCGAACTGCTGAAGAACCTGTTCTGGAACAAGGCGCCACTCCATGACGGGGCGGTCATCGTCCGTAACGGCCGCATCGTGGGGGCTGGCTGCATGCTGCCCCTCTCAGGCAACACCAACCTCAGCCGTGACCTGGGGATGCGCCACCGGGCAGGCATCGGCATGAGCGAGCACTCTGACGCGGTGGTAGCCATCGTCTCGGAGGAGACCGGTTCCATCTCGGTGGCGGTGGGCGGCATGCTCAAGCGCCACCTGGCCCCTGAGACCCTGGACCGCCTGTTGCGCAATGAACTGAAGACGGACGAGGATGACGGGGAGAAGAAGAGCGACCTCTTCCCCCTGGTCGCCGCCCTGTTCAACCGAGGGAAAAAGGAGGGGACAGAATGATCCAGCGTATCCAGAACAGCAAGTGGGTCTTTGTCCTGATCTCCGTCTTTTTGGCCGTGATCTTCTGGATGTACGTCCGCAACGACCTGGACCCCCCGGGGAGCCGGACGATCTACAACGTACCGGTGACCCTGACGGGAGAGACTATCCTGGAGAGTCAGGGGCTCACTATCACTGCGGTCTCTGACACGGCGGTGGACCTGAAGATCACCGCCCCTATCAGTATCCTGAACAAGCTGAGCAACCGCAATCTCAGCGTGACCGTGAACGTGTCCCAGTGTACCGAGGGGGAGCAGATCCTCCAGTATGACGTGAACTGGCCCCGGGACGTGAGCACAGCGGAGATCACCAAGGAGTCTCAGGAGCCTGCCGCTATCACCGTTATGGTGGCACGGCTGTACTCCAAGACCTTTGAGATCCAGCCCGTGCTGAAGGCCAGTATCGCCCCGGGCTACCAGGCGGGCCAGATCACCATCAGTCCAGAGACCGTGACCATCAGTGGCTCGGAGGAGGCGGTCTCCAGGGTGGCGAAGGTGGAGGCGGTGCTGGAGGGCGAAGAGCTCAACACCCGCTTCTCCGGCAATGTTCCTCTCGTTCTGCTGGACGCAGAGGGGAACGAGCTGACGGATCTGGAGATCAACATGGACACAGATACCACCTATGTGACCATGCCGGTCTATGTGGTGAAGGAAGTTAAGCTGACCGTAGACTACACGCCGGGCGGCGGTGCCACCGGCGAGGATGTGACCTCGGCCATCATCTTCCCGGACTCTATCACCATCGCCGGCTCAGAGGAGGACGTGTCCAAGGTAGAGGAGATCTCGCTGGGCAGTATCGACCTGTCCAAAGTGGTGGGGACCAACAGCTTCACCCTACCCATCGAGCTGGACTCCAGCCTGGAGAACGTCAGTGGCATCACAGAGGCCGTCGTCACGGTGACCATATCCGGCCTGTCCACCCGTACCTTCAACGTGACCAACATCGATTATGACAATGCACCGGAGGGCTATCATGTGGAGGTGGCTACCGAGTCCTGCTCTGTGGTGGTGCGAGGCAGCGAGGAGCGCCTGGAGGACATCTCTGCCAGCCAGCTGCGCATCGTGGCAGACCTGTCCAATGTGATGACGGTGGGCTCCGTCTCCGTCCCAGCCAGAGTGTATCTGGACTATAACAGTGAGGTAGGCGTCATTGGAGAGTACTCTGTTGTGGTCAACATCAGCAGATAGTAAAAACGGTTTTTGAGGCAAAACTTTGGAGGCAGCAGCATCATGAGTCAAAATGCCATTGTAAAAAAAGTGGTCCATCCCGGTGTGGTGGAGGTGTCCCTTATGCGCCAAATGGAGTGCGGCCTGAGCTGTTCCAGCTGCGAGGGCTGCCCCCAGCGCCCCAAGGAGGAGATCCTGGCCCTGGCCTCTGATCCGCAGGGGGGGGCCAAGCCGGGGGACTGGGTGGAGGTGGAGCCCGCCTCCGGCAGCGCCATCGGCTTCGCCCTTCTGGTCTTTTTCCTCCCCTGCGTCTTTCTTCTGGGGGGATACCTCATCGGCAGGCTTCTGGGTCTGGGAGACGGGGGTTCCATCGGAATGGCAGCCGCGGGGCTGGTCCTGGGCTTCGTTCCGGCGGTCCTGATCAACCGGACCATCACCCGGCGGAAGACCCCGGAATTCACCGTGCTGGGGTATCTTCACAGCGTGTGAGGAGAGCCCTGTGTTTGGATATGTCCGGCCTGTCCGGGAGGAACTGAAGTGTAAAGATTTTGACCTTTATCGTGCCACATACTGTGGGCTCTGCCGGGAACTGCGGCGGAAATACGGCCTGCTGGCACCCATGTTCCTCAATTTTGATTTCACCTTTCTGGCCCTGCTGCTCTGGCCGGCAGAACAGCGGTTCGTCCCCTGCCGCGGCAGGTGCCACGCCAATCCGCTGGCCAGAAAGGAGATGTGTCCCGCTGATCCGGCCCTGGAGGCGGCGGCGGACGAGAGCATCATCCTCACCTACTGGAAGCTGCGGGATTCTGCTCGGGACGACGGCCCCTTCAGCGGCCTGCCAGCCAGAGGGCTGGCCCTGCTCCTAGCTCCCGCCTACCGAAAGGCGGCGGTCTGCCGGCCGGAATTTGACCGGACAGTCCGTTCCTGCCTGGAGGAGCTGACAGGGCTGGAGGCAGAAAACTGCCCCTCAATCGACCGGACGGCCGACACCTTCGCCCGCATCCTCCAGGCAGCCGCGCCCCCCTCTGAGGACCGGAGCCGGGATCGGGCGCTGGAGCAGCTCCTCTACCACTTGGGGCGGTGGATCTATCTCATCGACGCCCGGGACGATCTGGAGGAGGACCGCGCCTCCGGCTGCTATAACCCTGTCCGCGCCCGATATGGGGAGGGAGGGGACGACCAGGCGCTGGCCCTGACTCTGGAGCACTCCCTAAATTTGGCCCGCTCCGCGTTCTGCGTACCGGACTTTGGCTGCCGAACCCCTGTGCTGGAGAATATCCTCTATTTGGGGCTCCCCATGATCCAGCAGGCCGTCTTTGATGGCAGCTGGTCCCGTCTGAAAAAAGAAAAGATTTGGAGAAAACCTACATGAACGATCCGTACAGTGTTTTGGGGGTCAGCCCCAATGCCAGCGATGAAGAGATCAAAAAGGCCTATCGTGAGCTCGCCCGGAAGTACCATCCGGACAATTATCAGAACAATCCCCTGGCCGATCTGGCTGAGGAGAAGATGAAAGAGATCAACGAGGCCTATGAGACCATCACCAAGCAGCGCAGCGGAGGTGGGGGCTCTTATCAACGTCCGTCCGGCGGATACGGCGGGCAGAGCTATGGCGGCGGATACCAATACAGTCATCAACAGAGCGGCTCCGCCAACCCTACCTACGCCCGCATCCGGAACCTGATCAACAGCGGAGATCTGGGGACGGCGGAGCGCCTGCTCAACGAGGTGCCCCAGAAAAACGGGGAGTGGTATTTCCTTTCCGGCAGCATCGCCTACCGGAAGGGCTGGCTGGATGAGGCGATGCAGAACTACTCCCTGGCCTGCCAGATGGACCCAGGGAACATGGAGTACCGCCAGGCCCTGGCCATGATGCAGCAGGGGGGACAGGCATACCGCCCCTACGGATACAGCGGAGGGATGGACGGTCTGGACTGCTGCACCAGCCTGCTGTGCCTGAACTGCCTGTGCGGAGGGGGGCACTGCTGAGATGGCCTCTTTTCACACCACCAGCCGCCGCACCGCGGTTGCCGGGGTCCTGGCAGCTGGGAGCCTGGCCGTGCTCTGGCTGGCCTGTATGGTTCCGTCAGGGCGCATCGGCCTGACCGGCGCGGCCGGTCTGTTTCCGGTGGCCGCGGTGCTGGCCGCCGGACGGGCGGCGGGCTATCTGTGCTGGGCCGCATCCGCCCTGCTGGGGCTGTTCCTGCTGCCGGACAAGGGGGTCGCTCTGCTCTACCTGATCTTCTTGGGGCTCTACCCGGTAGTCAAAAACAACATCGAGGGCCTGCGGCGCCTGCCCCTGGAGTGGCTGTGCAAGCTGGCCTGCTTCAACGCGGCCCTGTCTCTCTTCTGGTTCGCGCTGCGGGCGCTGTTCCTGCCCGATCCCCCTGTGTGGCTGGGGGAGAGGACCTGGCTGCTCTATCTGGCAGGGAATCTGATCTTCGTCCTCTATGACGTGGGCCTGTCCCGCCTGATCGCGCTGGTGATGGCCCGGATGCCGGGGCGCCGCCGCTGAAATCAAAATAAGGAAGTGAACCGCACCAATGGTGAAAAGCATGACCGGCTACGGCCGGGCGGAGCAGAGCCTGAACGGGCGTACCATCACGGTGGAGCTCCGTTCCGTCAATAACCGATATCTGGATTGCTCTATCCGCATTCCCAGGCTCTATCTGTTTGCGGAGGATGGGCTGAAGTCTCAGGTCCAGAGTTCCATTTCCAGGGGAAAGGTGGATGTCTTCGTCACAATAGACAGCGCAGGCGCCGCCGGCGTGAAGGTCTCCATCAATCGGCCGGTGGCGGACGGATACTGCGCTGCCCTGCGGGAGTTGGCCCAGAGCTATGGGCTGTCCGATGACATCTCCGTCTCCCTGCTCTCCCGATTTCCCGATGTGCTGCTGGTGGAGAAGGAAGAGGAGGATGCGGAGCAGGTCGCCCAGGACATCAGTGCCGTCATGGAACAGGCGCTGTCCGACTTTGACCGGATGCGCAGCCGGGAGGGCCAGAAGCTATCTGATGACATCCTGACCCGGGCGGACACCATTGAACGCCTGGTCACCCTGGTGGAGGAGAGATCCCCCCAGACCGTGGAGGAATACCGGGCTCGTCTGGAGGCTAAAATGAATGAGGTGCTGGCCAACACCCAGCTGGACCCGGCCCGCATCCTCACAGAAGCGGCCATCTTTGCTGACAAGGTGGCGGTGGACGAGGAGACGGTGCGCCTGCGCAGCCACCTGGGGCAGCTGCGGCACATGCTGGCTCAGGGCGGAGCCACCGGGCGCAAGCTGGACTTTCTGATCCAGGAGTTCAACCGGGAGGCCAACACCATCGGCTCGAAGTGCAGCGACATCGAGATCGCCCGCTATGTGGTGGATATCAAGGCTGAAATCGAGAAGATCCGGGAGCAGGTCCAGAACATCGAATGAGGGGGCGGGACATTTGAAGCTCATCAACATCGGATTTGGCAATATGATCTCCGCCGGCCGGCTGGTGGCTATTGTGTCGCCGGATTCGGCCCCCATTAAGCGCATGGTGCAGGAGGCCCGGGACCGGGGCACGCTCATCGATGCCACCTATGGCCGCCGGACCCGGTCGGTGCTCATCATGGACAACGACCATCTGGTTCTCTCAGCGCTTCAGCCGGACACTGTGGCCAGCCGTCTGGAGAGCCGGGAGGCCCCTGAAGCAGAGGAGGATGAGGAATGACCAAAAAGAAAGAGAAGGGACAGCTCATCGTTTTGTCCGGTCCATCCGGTGTGGGTAAGAGCACCGTGATCGCAGAGCTTTTGGGCCAGCGGAAGGGGATCTATTTCTCTGTGTCCTACACCACCCGCCGGCCCCGGGTGGGAGAGGCAGACGGGATCAACTACAACTTCGTCTCCCGGACGGAGTTCGAGAGGATGATCGCGGACCAGGAGCTGCTGGAATACGCGGAATATGTGAACAACTACTACGGCACCTCCCTGAAGATGATCCAGGAAAAACTGAACGCCGGCATCGACGTTCTGCTGGACATCGAGGTGCAGGGGGCGGCAAAGGTTCGGGCCCGATGCCCTGAAGCCATCTTTATCTTTATCATCCCGCCCTCCTTTGAGGAACTCTCCCGCCGTCTCCACAACCGGAACACGGACAACGAGGACGTGATCGCCGGCCGGCTGGAGAAGGCGAAGATAGAGTTCCGGGAGATCCCGACCTACGACTATCTGGTGATCAACGACAAGGTCTCCAACGCAGTGGAGGAAATCGAGGCCATCCTGGTGGCCAATGAGTGCCGGGTGGACAACCGCAGAAACATTTTGAAAGGGGAATTTTCGTTATGATGCTTTATCCTGCTATGAGAGATCTGCTGGCTAAGGTGCCCAGCCGCTATCAGCTGGTCAATGTGGTGGCCTGCCGCGCCCGGCAGATTGCCAGCGAGGCGGAGACCGCCGGCGTCCCTCTGGACGACAAACCGGTGAGCATTGCCATCCGCGAAGTAGCGGAGGGTCAGCTGGACGTGTCTGAATCGTAAGCAGGCGGCGAGGAGCAAGCGGAGGGAGGCTTCCCACGCTTGCTTTGCCTTGTACGGAAGAGGAGGGGATCGGTATCGGGAGAGTGGTGGCCAAGGTGGCGGTATCCAAAGCGATCTACGCCATCGACAAGCCCTATGACTATCTGGTCCCTCCGGAGCTGGAGGGACAGGTACTGCCCGGGATGCGGGTGGCCGTCCCTTTCGGGAGCGGAAACCGTGGGTCGGATGGCATCGTGCTCTCCCTGGAACGGCAGGAGGAGAACACACCCACACTGAAGCCGGTGCTGTCCTGTCTGGACGACGCTCCCGTCCTGGATGAAAAGGGGATCCATCTGGCCCTGTGGATGCGGGAGCGGTACTTCTGCACTGTCAGCGACGCGGTGAAGGCCATGCTCCCGGCGGGGATGTACTTTGCCCTGCGGGACAGCGTGACCTTAGTCCCCGGGCTGGAGCCGGAACAGATCTGGGATCTGCTCTCGGACGCTCCAGCTGCCGCCAGGCTGGCGGAGATGCTCTGCTGCTGGGGGGGGAGCGGGGACATGACCCAGATCCACACCGCCTTTGGCGCCAAGGACCCCACCCCCGCCATCCGGGTCCTTCTGGACCGGAAGATCGCGGTACTGGAGACCAGCGCCCAGCGGGCGGTGGGGGACAAGACAGAGCGGCTGGCCGTGCTGAATATGCCGGCAGAGGAGGCCATGGAGCTGGTCGCCTCCAGACGGAAGCGAGCTCCCCTGCGCTACGCGGTGACGGAGCTCCTCTGCACTCTGGGGGCGGCCTCCACCAAGGAGCTTTGCTATTTTACCGGCGCCTCTCCCGCCACGCTGCGATCTCTGGAAAAGAGCGGCATCCTCACCCTGGAGAAGCATGAGGTGCTCCGGAGGGTCCGGGTAGAGGACGTGGAGCCCGCCGGACCGGTGGAATTAAATCAGGAGCAGGAGGCGGCCTTCCGCGGCCTGGACCGGTTCTGCCTCCGGGGGGAGGCGGGCGCCGCCCTGCTGTACGGCGTCACCGGCAGCGGAAAGACCCAAATCTATATCCGCCTGATCCAGGAGGTGCTGGCCAGGGGGCAGACCGCCATGGTACTGGTCCCGGAGATCTCCCTGACGCCCCAGCTGCTGCGGGTGTTTGCCTCCCACTTTGGGGAGCTGGTGGCGGTGCTCCACAGCTCCCTGCGCAGCGGAGAGCGGTACGACGAGTGGAAGCGGGTCCGTTCTGGCGCGGCCCGGGTGGTGCTGGGCACCCGTTCCGCTGTTTTTGCCCCTCTGGACCACATCGGGCTGATCGTGCTGGACGAGGAGCAGGAGAGCAGCTATAAATCAGAGAACGCCCCCCGCTACCATGCCAGGGACGTGGCAAAATACCGCTGTGTCCAGCATAGAGCGGTGCTTCTTCTGGGCTCAGCCACCCCGGCGGTGGAGTCCATGTACCAGGCCAGGGAGGGGCGCTACCGTCTGTTTACCCTGAGCCAACGCTTCAACCAACAGGCCATGCCGCAGGTCCGCATTGTGGATATGAAGCGGGAGCTGCGGGCGGGGAACTGCACCGCCATCAGTGCGGAGCTGCGCCGGGAGCTGGCCTGCAACCTGGAACGCGGGGAGCAGAGCATCCTGTTCCTGAACCGCCGGGGCAGCAGCCGCATGGTCTCCTGCGGGGAATGCGGACAGGTCCCGGAGTGCCCACGATGCTCGGTGCGGCTGACCTACCACTCCGCCAACGGAAGGCTGATGTGCCATTACTGCGGCTATTCTGAGCCCCTTCCCCCTGCGTGTCCTTCCTGCGGCGGCAGGCTGAACTTTATCGGTGTGGGGACCCAGCGGGTCCAGGAGGAACTGGAGGCACTGTTTCCCGGGATCGAGATCCTCCGCATGGATGCGGATACCATCTCCGCCGCCCACCCCCACGAGGAGCTTCTATCCCGATTTCAGAAACAGCGCGTCCCCATCCTGGTTGGGACCCAGATGGTGGCCAAAGGGCTGGACTTTGACAATGTGACCCTGGTGGGGGTGGTGGACGCAGATCTGTCCCTCTATGCCGCCGACTTCCGCGCCGGGGAGCGCACCTTCTCTCTGATCACCCAAGTGGTGGGCCGGGCCGGCCGCGGGGAGAAGCGGGGGAGAGCGGTGATCCAGACCTACACCCCGGACAACGACGTCATCCGTTTCGCCGCCGGCCAGGACTATGACAGCTTCTATGAGCAGGAGATCCAGCTGCGCCGCCTGCGGGACGAGCCGCCCTTTCGGGACATCCTGGTGCTGACCGCCTCCGGCCCCGACGAGGCGGGGGTGCTCCGGGTGTGCACCCGGCTGAGGCAGTTTTTGGAGAGAGAGCTCCCCAAACTGCCCGATCAGTCCTTCCGCTTGCTGGGTCCCGCGCCGGCAGTCATCGCCAGAGTCAACAACCGGTATCGATACCGCCTCACACTGGTCGGACAGGACAGCCGCCCTCTCCGTTCCCTGATCGCCGCCCTCCTCCGGGCGGTGCGGCAGGACCGGGAGAGCCGGGGGACTTCTGTATTTGCCGACCTGAATCCCATGGATTGATTATGCAAAGGAGAAATGTTTCATGGCGCTTCGAGAGATCATCAAAAAGGGGGACCCTGTCCTCGAGAAACACTGCCATCCGGTCACACGCTTCGATCAAAAGCTGTGGGATCTGCTGGACGACATGCGGGAGACCCTGGCCCAGGCCAACGGGCTGGGCCTGGCCGCGCCCCAGGTGGGCATCCTGCGCAGAGCGGTCCTGGTGGTCAACGACCAGGAGGAGATGCTGGAGCTGATCAACCCTGAGATCATTGCCAGCGAGGGGGAGGAGGACGGCCTGGAGGGCTGCCTCTCCGTGCCCGGTTACTGGGGCTATGTGAAGCGTCCCGCATGGGTGAAGGTCCGGGCCCACGACCGGAACGGAAATGAGTTTGAGACTGAGGGGACAGGCATGACCGCCCGGTGCTTCTGCCACGAGCTGGCCCACCTGGACGGACAGCTCTACACGGATCTGGCCGACCGGATCTACACCACCGAGGAGCTGGACGCCATGCTGGAGGAGCAGGGGAAATGACGATTCTCTTTATGGGCACCCCGGATTTCGCTGTCCCGTCCCTAGAGGCGCTGATTGCCGCAGGACACACCATCTGCGGCGTATTCACCCAGCCGGACCGGCCGAAAAACAGGGGAATGAAGCTCCAGGCACCACCTGTAAAGCGAATAGCCCTTGCATATGATATTCCTGTTTTCCAGCCCGTTACTCTCAAGGACGGCACTGCCCTGGAGGAGATCCGCCAGCTGTCCCCTGAGCTGATCGTAGTGGCGGCCTACGGCCGTCTCCTGCCCCGGGAAATTTTGGAGCTGCCGGCCAAGGGGTGCATCAATGTGCACTCCTCCCTGCTCCCCAAGTACCGGGGGGCTGCCCCCATCAATTGGGCGGTGCTCAACGGGGAGGAGGAGACCGGGGTCACCATCATGTATATGGCCCAGGAGCTGGACGCGGGGGACATCATCGCCCAGGCGTCCACCCCGATCGATCCCGAAGAGACGGTGGAGTCGGTTCATGATCGGCTGGCCGGGCTGGGCGCCCGGCTGCTGGTCCAGACAGTGTCCCGGCTGGAGGCCGGAACGGCGGAGCGTACCCCCCAGGACGGGGAACGGGCCACCTATGCGCCCATGCTTTCCCGGGAGCTCTCTCCCATTGATTGGACCCGCCCGGCCCGTGAGATCCACGACCAGATCCGGGGGCTGATCCCCTGGCCTGCCTCCAGCACCGACCTGCTGGGTGCTGGTGTGGTGAAGGTGTTTGGCGGTCGAGAGACCGGGGAGTCCACCAGCCGGCGGCCCGGCACCATCCTTTCTGCCGACAAACGGGGCATCCGGGTCGCCTGTGGAGATGGAAAGGTGCTCTGCTTGACAGAGCTTCAGGCGCCTGGAAGTCGACGGATGTCTGCGGCAGACTATTTGAGAGGACACCCTGTTTCGGCGGAAGAGGATTGAGACCCATTCAGAAGCGGGAGGTGAAGCCCTGTGGATGCCCGAGAAACGGCGCTCCTCACCCTGAACGCCTGTGAGAGACAGGGGGGATGGTCGGACGGCGCCCTGAAAAAGCAGATATCGGCGGCCGGATTGGACAGCCGGGACGCGGCGCTGGCCACCCAGCTGTGCGCCGGTGTTTTGCAGAACCAGATGCTCCTGGACTTCTACCTGGCCCATTTCTCCAATATCCCCCTCAAGCGGATGGAGGGGCGGGTGGTCCAGGCCCTGCGCCTGGGGGCCTACCAGATGCTCTTTCTGGACAGGATCCCCCACAGCGCAGCGGTCAACCGGTCCGTAGAGCTGACCCGGGCCTACTGCAAGAACCCCCGGGCGGCGGGGATGGTCAACGGCATCCTCCGCAGTCTGGAGAGGAGCCTGGAGCGTCTGCCCACCATCCCACAGCGGGACCCGGTGGAGTACCTGTCCATCCTGTACAGCCATCCGGCGTGGATGGTGCGGGAATTCCTGCTGACTCTGGGGAACGACGGCGCTGCGGCCCTGCTGCGGGCCAACAATGCGCAGCCTGCCACGGCGGCCCAGGTGAACACCCTGAAGATCAACGCCCGGGAGCTGCGCCTGCGCCTGGAGGAGCGAGGGGTCCGGGCAGAGGAACACCCCTGGCTGACAGACTGTATCCTCCTGTCTGGGACCGGGAATCTGGAGGAGCTGCCGGAGTTTCAGGCGGGTCTCTTCTACATCCAGGACCCAGCTTCCCGGCTGGCGGTGGCGGCAGCAGGCCCTGCCGCGGGGATGCGGGTGCTGGATGCCTGCGCGGCGCCCGGCGGCAAGTCCTTTGCCGCAGCTATCGCCATGGGGGGCAGGGGAACGGTGTGCTCCTGCGACCTGCACCCCCACAAGAAAAAGCTGATCGCCAACGGCGCGGCCCGTCTGGGCCTGGACTGCGTCACGCCTATGACGGCGGATGCTTGCGTCCACCGCCCGGAGTGGGAGGGTGCCTTTGATCTGGTGCTTGTGGACGCCCCCTGTTCCGGTCTGGGCGTCATTCGGAAGAAGCCGGACATCCGCTACAAGGACCCGGAGCCCCTGGCAGCCCTTCCTAGCGTACAGCGCCGAATCCTGGAGAACGTCTCCTCCTATGTGCGGCCCGGCGGGACACTGCTCTACTCCACCTGCACGCTGCTGCGGCGGGAAAATGAGGATGTGGTGTCCGCCTTCCTGGAGGCGCACCCCCAGTTTGGACCCGAGCCCTTCCAGCTGCCTGGCGTCCCCGGAACGGAGGGGAGCAGCTGGATGCTGACGCTGTGGCCCCACATACAGGGGACGGACGGCTTCTTTATCAGCCGCATGAAAAAGAGGGAGGAAGCCCTTTGATCGATCTCAAATCCATGACGCCGGAGGAGCTGGCCGCCTGGTTCCGGGAGCAGGGGGAACCCGCCTTCCGGGCCAGGCAGGTGTTTCAGTGGCTCTATCGAGGCGCCGTCTCCTTTGACGAAATGACCGACCTCCCTAAGGTCCTGCGGCAGAAGCTGGAGGAGCACTGTTTTCTTACAGCTCCCCAGGTGGCCAGAAAGCAGGTCTCCGCCCAGGATGGCACCATCAAATACCTGTGGAGGCTGTCAGACGGAAACTGCATCGAGACGGTTTTGATGCGGTATAAGCATGGGAATACTGTGTGTATCTCCTGTCAGGTGGGCTGCCGGATGGGCTGTGCTTTCTGCGCTTCCACCCTGGGAGGCAAGGTGCGGGACCTTACGCCGGCAGAGATGGTGGACCAGGTCCTCTTCACCCAGTTGGACAGCGGGGAGCCGGTCTCCAACATCGTGCTGATGGGGATCGGGGAGCCCCTGGACAATATGGATACGGTGCTGAAGTTCCTGACACTGGTCAACCAGCCCAATGGTCTGAACATCGGCATGCGTCACATCTCCCTGTCTACCTGCGGGCTGGCGGATCAAATTGACAAACTGGCCCAACATAGGTTACAATTAACACTATCGGTCTCCCTCCACGCGCCGGACGATGAGACCCGCTCCCGTCTGATGCCGGTGAACCGGAGCGTGGGCGTGGAAAAGCTGATGGCAGCCTGCCGGCGGTATTTCCAGACCACTGGACGGCGCATCTCCTACGAATATGCAATGATCGACGGGGTCAACGACTCTGACTGGCAGGCTGATCTCCTGGCTCGGCTGCTGAAGGGGACACCCGGCCATGTCAACCTGATCCCGCTCAATGATGTGGAGGAGAGTCCACTGAAGCCCAGCCGCAGGGTGGCCGCTTTTCAGCGGCGCCTGGAGGGGCACGGCGTGACCGTTACGGTGCGCCGCAAGCTGGGAGGCGATATCGACGCCTCCTGCGGCCAGCTGCGCCGAAAGGCCATGGCTCAGACACTCGGCCGGAATGACGGCAGGAAAGAGGCAGATATTCCATGAATGTATGGGGGATCACCCACCGGGGAATGGTACGAGAGCAGAACCAGGATGCGTTTGCCTGCCGGACCCTGCCGGACGGCCGGATCATTGCGCTGGTCTGCGACGGCATGGGCGGCGCCCGGGCGGGCAACATCGCCAGCACCATGGCGGTGGAGCTCTTTATGGAGGAATTCCTTTCACGAAAGGAGGACGAGTCTGACCGGGTCCGGATGGAGCGGGCGGCATCCCGCGCCAATGACGAGGTCTTCCACCGCTCTAATGTGGACATGGAGTGCTCCGGGATGGGCACCACCCTGGTGGCAGCCCTGGCGGGGCCCCACGAGACAGTTATCCTCAACGAAGGGGACAGCCGAGCCTATCACGTCACCCCAGAAGGCATCACCCGGGTCACCAGGGACCACTCGCTGGTGGAAGATCTGGTGGAACGAGGGGATCTGACCCGAGATCAGGCCAGAGTCCATCCTCATAAGAATCTCATCACCCGCGCCTTGGGGGCGGAGTCCCATCTTCGGGCGGACTGTTTCTATCTTCAGGCCCTGCCCGGCCACTACCTGCTGCTGTGCAGCGACGGCTTGAGCAATGTAGTGACCGACCAGGAGTTGCTCTATGAGGTGATCCACGGCGGGGAGGCGGTCACCTGCTGTGAGAGGCTGCTGGATATCGCCCTGAAACGGGGCGCGCCGGACAACGTGACGGCGGTCCTGATTCAGTACGAATAACAGCGACAAAGGAGGCGATTTACCATGGATCAATACATAGGTAAATTACTCGATAATCGATATGAGATCCTGGAGATCATCGGCACCGGGGGCATGGCCCGGGTGTACAAGGCACGCTGTCACCGGCTCAACCGGCTGGTGGCCATCAAGATCCTTCGGGAAGATCTGGCCCAGGACGCGGAGTTCCGCCGCCGCTTCCACGACGAGTCCCAGGCCGTAGCCATGCTTTCCCACCCAAACATCGTGGCCGTTTATGACGTCAGCCGCTCCTCCGACCTGGAATACATCGTGATGGAACTGATCGACGGTATCACCCTGAAGCAGTATATGCAGAAAAAGGGGAACAAGCTGAACTGGCGGGAGGCACTCCACTTTATCACCCAGATCGTCAAGGCATTGGGGCACGCCCACAGCCGGGGCATCATCCACCGGGACATCAAGCCCCACAACATCATGGTGCTGCGGGACGGCAGCGTGAAGGTGGCCGACTTCGGGATCGCACGGGTGGCTTCAGGCGGGCACAGCACCCTGACTCAGGAGGCGCTGGGCTCCGTCCATTATATCTCCCCCGAGCAGGCCAGAGGGAGCCATATTGACGCCCGCTCCGACCTGTACTCTGCGGGGGTGGTGCTCTATGAGATGATAACTGGCCGCCTGCCCTTTGAGGGGGACACTCCGGTCTCCGTGGCCATCCAGCACATCAATTCCATCCCACTCTCCCCCCGTGAGCTGGACCCTACCATCCCAGAGGCGCTGGAGGCCATCACCATGAAGGCCATGGCTCCCAACCCGGACAACCGATATCCCTCCGCAGACGCGATGCTGGCCGACTTGGAAGAGTTCCGTAAGAACCCCAGCATCAACTTTGACTACGACGTGAGCGAGTTCGTGCCCGAGGAGCCGGAAGAGGGCGCCATGACTCAGATCCGCACGCCCCATACGCCGGTGCGCAGCCGTGTGCCGGAGCCTGAACCCCGCAGGCGCCGCTACGAGGAGCCGGAGGAGGAAGAGGAGGAGCCGGAGAACCGTCCCAGGCGCCGGGACCGCCGGCGGGGAGGGACAAACTGGCCCATCATCGCGGCCATCGTTGTCATCCTGGCCTTTGTGGCGGGACTGTTCTACTTCATGTATCAGTTCTTCATCTCCTCCATCCTGATGCCCTCGCCGGACTATACCATCCCCAAGCTGACGGGCTACACCTATGAGGAGGTCCTTCAGGACCCGGAGCTGAGACAGGAGTTCAACATCGTCGTTGGCCAGACGGTGGAAAGCGAGGAGGCTGCGGGGACGATCCTCAGGCAGGACCCTGCTGCCGGGAGCACCGTGAAGTCCAACAACGCAGAAATCACGGTGACGGTGAGCGGTGGACCCGAGGTGATCCAGATGATCGATGTCACCAACCAGGAATATCTGAAGGCCCTGGCCACCCTGCGGGACATGGGGCTGAGCGTGGAGGCCCCCGAATATCAGTTCGATGATGAGGTGCCCGCCAACTATATCATCTCCTATACCCCTGCGGAGGGGACCGAACTCAAGGCGGGGGACAGCGTCCATCTGGTGGTCAGTAAGGGGCCTGAGGCGTCCAAGGTCACGCTGATCTCTTTCGCGGACATGGCCCAGAGCGACGCGGAGAGCCGGATCCGTCTGATGAACCTGGAGGTGGGTGAGATAGAGCATGTCTCCAGTGAAACAGTACCGGAGGGAAAGGTAGTGGAACAGTGGCCGGAGGCTGGTACAGAGGTGGAAGAGGGGAGCAAGGTCAACCTTACCGTCAGTACAGGGCCTGAGAACCCGGACATTCCTCAGACATCAACCAAGACACTCACCATCAACCTGCCGGTGGTGGATGAGACGGACCCTGTCCAGTCCATCAATGTGATGGTCACCAGCGACGACGGAAAGGAAGTTTATAACCGGGATGTGAACCCTCTTATGGAAGTGGCTGTGTCAGTACCGGTCAGTGGGACAGGGAAAGTGACATACAACGTCTATTTCAATGGGAGATTGGACCACGGCGTCACGGTCAACTTTGACGAGTGATATGGCAGAAGGAATGATTTTAAAAGCCCTCAGCGGCTTCTACTATGTGGACGACGGGACTCAGCTGTTCGCCTGCCGGGGGCGGGGGAAGTTCCGCCATGAGAAGGTGACCCCTCTGGTGGGTGACCGGGTGCTGTTTACCCCGCTGGAACACGGGAGCGGCTCGCTGGACGGGATTCTCCCCAGAAAGAATGAGTTCCAGCGCCCGGCGGTGGCCAACGTGGACCAACTGGTCATCATCGTGTCCCAGGCGGTCCCTGCCACCGATCCCTTCCTCATTGACCGCGTGATCTCCATCGCGGAGCGCCGGGGATGTGACAGCGTCATCTGCGTCAACAAGTGGGACTTGGTGCCGGGGGAGGACCTGTACCAGATCTATACCTCCGCCGGCTTCACCACCCTGAAGGTGAGCGCGGAGACCGGCGAGGGGATCGAAGAGCTGCGGCAGGTCATTTCTGGAAAGGTGTCTGCCTTCACAGGAAATTCCGGCGTCGGTAAGTCCAGCATCCTAAATGCACTGGAGCCTGGGATCGCCCTGCAGACAGGGGAGATCAGCGAAAAGCTGGGGCGGGGTCGGCACACCACCCGCCATGTGGAGCTCTACCGGCTGAGCGGCGGGGCTCTGGTGGCCGACACCCCGGGGTTCTCCTCCTTTGATACGGACCGCATGGAGCTTTGCCGCAAGGAGGAGTTGGAGGGCTGCTTCCGGGAGTTTGCCCCTTACCTGGGAAAATGCCAGTTTACCGGCTGCTCCCATGTGAAGGAGAAGGGCTGCGCGGTGCTGAAGGCGGTGGAGGCCGGAGCGATCCAGCCCAGCCGCCACGCCAGCTATATACGCCTGTACGACCAGGCCAAGCAGATCCCGGACTGGGCGCGATAAAATTTTATCAGTGGAACAGTGACACATCGCCTCCCCGTGCATAGACTGGATTAGCCGGAAAACGGCCAGTCTATGCGGAGGGGAGGCTTTCTTATGGGCATCGTCGTGGTACGTTCTCCCAGATGTCTGCGGGGTCTGCTGCGGAAGCTGTTTGGCCTGAAGTGATCCCGGGGCCCAGGGGGCACTGAGTCCTTTTCTGAGGGTGGCATATTTGTCCCTGCCTGTACATATAGTGGTCCCAAAGCGGAATGGCTGACCCGGCGCGGCGGCCCAGGCCGCGCCGACTCGATTTGTAAGGGAGAGGACGATTATGGAGCTTGAGCTCAAACGAGATGCGATCCACTGCTTTGAGACCGTAGCAGACGTCACCATCTGTCAGGAGGAGACCCAGGAGGCTATCGTTCCGGATGCCTGTCCGGACATTCTGCGCATCGTTGAGGTATGCGGTCAGGCGTGCCTCACAGGAAAACAGGCCCGGGAGGGAATGGCCACCGTCTCCGGCATGGTGCGCGCCTCGGTGCTGTATCTGCCGGAGACGGGGGGATGTCTGCGCCATATGGAGCTCAGCGTCCCCTTCACCTGCCAGGTCGAGGCCCCCGGCCTGACCTCCCAGGGGACCATTTTGGCCGATCCCCGCCTGCGGTGGGCGGAGGCCCGGGTGCTGAATCCCAGAAAGATCCTGCTCCGGGTGGACCTGGCCGTGGAGATCAGGGCCTGCCAGCCCTGTGAGCGCACCATATGCCAAGGGGTAGAGGCGGCGGAGGAACATGGTATCCGCCAGCTCCAGGAGGAGCAGACCACCGATCAGATCATAGCCGTGCAGGAAAAACCCTTTACATTTACAGATGGTGTGGACTTGGGGCTATCAGAGGGTGGTGAGCTGCTCAGCCTCCGGGGAGAGCCATCCTGTGAGGAGAGCCGTCTCATTGGCAGCAAGCTGATCTTCAAGGGCAGTGTGGAGCTCCACGCCCTCCTGCGGGACGCGGACGGGACCCTTCGGACAGCCAGGGAGTCCATGCCCTTTTCTCAGATCATCGAAGTTCCTGGGGCCGGAGAGGACGCGGAATGTGAGGTGCGGGTCGTCCTCACCGATCTGAATGCCCCCGCCATTGGGACAACGGTGGGCTCCGCCGAGGTGACGCTGGAGCTCCTGGCCCAGGCGGTGGTGAGGAGCCAGCGGCCGGTCACCATGCTTCAGGATATTTACAGCACCGGATGGATGCTGGAGGTCCAGACCGAGGAACACACCATGCGCCAGGTGGTGGATCAGTCCATTCGGCCCCAGAGCGTCCGTGAGATCCTGGAGACCACCACCCTGGTACGAAACGCCATAGACGGGTGGCTGTCCCTAGGGGAGATCCGGCAGAGCCGGGAGGGCGACCAGATGATCCTTTCGGCAGAGGTACTCATCACGGCCCTGTATCTGGATGACGGGGAGGAGCTTCAGTCTATCCAGCGCACCGTCCAGACGGACTGCAGGCTGGACTGCCCGGTCCAGGCGGTGTGTCAGTGCTGGTGTACCGCCCCAGGCGAACTGGCCGTGGTGCCGGCGGCCGGCGGACTGGAGGTGCGCTTCACTCTGGAATTCCACTGCCTCTGTCTGGCGGAGCGCAGGCAGGCCGCCATCTCCTCCGCGCGTCTGGGGGAGGAACGGGCCAAGCCGGACGGGACACAGCCCTCGGTGGTGCTGCGTATGGCCGCTCCGGGAGAGCGGCTGTGGGACATTGCGAAAGCGTACGGTACTACCACAGAGGAGATCACCCAAGCCAATGAGCTGGAGGAGGGCTGCCTGCCCACGGGCAGGATGCTCCTGATCCCCCGGGTACGCTGATCTCATCGGCAAGGAGCCGGACCGGGCCTGTCGGCCTGCGGTCCGGCTCCTTTTTCAAACAAAGGCTGGAAAAGCTATGCGGCAAGGTCATATTCCACAGCTTATCCCCATACACTGTAAGGAAATCACCGGCTTGCTCGGCCGAAGGAGGAATTTCAGTGGAAGATCGCAAAATCTACGAGGATATCGCGCTTCGGACCGAGGGCGATATCTATATCGGCGTCGTGGGGCCGGTCCGGACCGGAAAATCCACATTTATCAAGCGGTTCATGGAGACGCTGGTCATCCCCAACATTGAAAATGTGTACCGCCGGGAGCGGGCCAGGGATGAACTGCCCCAGAGCGGCTCCGGGCGTACCATCATGACGGCGGAGCCCAAATTTGTCCCGGAGGAAGCGGTAGCTGTCACAATGGAGGGGGGCGCCGCCTTCCAGGTCCGGCTCATCGACTGCGTGGGCTACATGGTGGAGGGAGCGGTGGGACATCTGGAAGGAGAGACCCAGCGGATGGTGACCACCCCGTGGTTCGATCACGAGATCCCCATGTCGGAGGCGGCGGAGATCGGCACCCGGAAGGTCATTGCGGAACATTCCACCATCGGCATCGTCATCACCACGGACGGGACCATCACCGAGATTCCCCGGGAGGACTATCTGGAGGCGGAGGACCGGGTCATCACGGAACTGAAGGAGCTGGGGAAGCCCTTTCTGGTCCTCCTCAACTCCGCCTATCCCAACTCGGAGCGGGCCCAGGCCATCCAAGCGGACATCAGCCAGCGGTACGGGGTGGCCTGCCGGGCACTCAACTGCCTGGAGCTGAGCGAGGGGGACATCAACACCGTCCTGAAGGATGTGCTCTACGAGTTCCCGGTGAAGGAGCTGGACCTGTTCCTGCCCCCCTGGGTGGACGCCCTGGCTCAGGACCACCCCATCAAGTCCGCCCTGTACACCGCCATCCGGGAGGGGGCCTCCGACCTGTACCGCATCCGGGACGTGGAGCAGACGGTCCGCTCCATCAAGGAGTGCGAGGAGGTGAGCGACGCCCGGGTGACCTCCATCGACCTAGGCACCGGGCTGGCCGCTGCGGTACTGGACCTGCCCAGGGCCCTGTTCTACCACACTCTGTCCCAGCAGTCCGGCTTCCAGATCCAGGACGACGGAGATCTGGTCTCTCTGCTGACCCAGCTGGCTGGAGTCAAGGCAGCATATGACAAGGTGGCAGACGCTCTGAAGGAGGTGGAGGAGACCGGCTACGGCATCGTGGTGCCCTCCATCGATTCCCTGGTGCTGGAGGAGCCGGAGATCGTTCGGCAGGGGGGACGCTACGGCGTCCGACTCAAGGCCAGCGCCCCCTCCATCCATATGATCCGCGCGGATATTGAGACCGAAGTTGCCCCTATCGTGGGTACGGAGAAGCAGAGCGAGGAGATGGTCCACTATCTGCTCCAGGAATTTGAGGGGGACACCTCCAAGATCTGGCAGTCCAACATTTTTGGGAAATCCTTCTACGAGCTGGTGGGGGAGGACCTGAACACCAAGGTCAAGCGGATGCCGGAGGACGCCCGGGAAAAGCTCCGGGAGACCCTCCAGCGCATCATCAACGAGGGCTCCGGCGGACTGATCTGCATCATCCTGTAACAAATAAGAGGGCAGGGCGCTCCAATCGCGCCCCGCCCTCTAATATTATGTCAACTGGGAGAAAACTGCTTCATAGTCCTTTCCAAAATACTGCAGCTAATGTGAGCATGAGCCTTTGCCTTTTGGACCTATCTGCGGTATAATAACATGAAAGCGGCCTCCCGGCCATAGGATGGACGGGAGGTGTATGCCAATATGAAACATGTCATTTCGGTCCTGTGCGTCCTAGCGGTACTGCTGTGTATGGCCCCCTTCGTGTCTCCGAACGGAGAGGGAGAGGCTGTCTCCGCCGCTGCCCGCACGGAGACAGGCCCCTTCATCGTGGATGCCGGCCACGGAGGAGAGGACGGCGGTGCGGTCTCGGCAGACGGCACCCAGGAGAGCGGCATCAACCTGGCCATAGCCCTTCGGCTGGAGGACATCCTGGCTTTCTGCGGTGCCGCCCCCGTCATGCTGCGCCGGGAGGATATCTCCCTGCACGACCCGGAGGCCGGTTCCCTGAAGGAGAAGAAGTCCTCGGACCTGCGCAACCGGACCCGGGCCGTCCAGGATCTGTCCGGCGCCACCCTGATCAGTGTCCACCAAAACAGCTACCCGGAGAGCCGCTACGACGGTGCACAGGTGTTCTACGCACCCACAGAGGGCTCCCAGGCACTGGCCGAATACACCCAGGAGATCCTGCGCCAAACGCTGGACCCGGACAACGGCAGGCAGGCCAAGCAGATCCCAGACACAGTATATCTGATGAATCACATTGACAACCGGGCGATTTTGGTGGAGTGCGGCTTCCTCAGCAATCCACAGGAGGCCGCCAGGCTCCGAGACCCGGTCTATCAGACCAAGATCGCCGCAGCCTTGGCCAGCGCCTGCCTGACCTTTCAGGGGGAGCGGATCACGGCCCATACCACAGAGATTTGAGGATGAAATATGAAGGCCAAGACGGTATTTTATTGTACGGAATGTGGAAATGAGACGCCCAAGTGGCAGGGGAGATGCCCGGCCTGCGGGGCCTGGAATACGGTGGTGGAGCGGCCCGCAGAACAGGCCCCCAGGAAGGGAGGGCCCGCCCGGGGGACATCCGGTATCGGCGTCCCTCTCAGCCGTCCTAAGTCCATGGAAGAGGTGGAGGTCACCGATGAGCTGCGCTTCCGCACCGGGATGGGAGAGCTGGACCGGGTGCTGGGCGGCGGAGCGGTGCGCGGTTCATTGGTGCTGGTGGGCGGCGCACCGGGCATTGGAAAATCCACCCTGATGCTCCAGATCTGCGACAACCTGTGCCGGTTCGCCAAGGTCCTGTATGTATCCGGTGAGGAGTCAGAGCGGCAGATCAAGCTGCGGGCCCAGCGGCTGAACGTGGCCGGCGAGGGGCTCTATCTCCTGTCGGAAACGAACCTGGAACACGTGCTGGACGCAGTCCACAGCCTCCAGCCCGATGTGCTCATCGTGGACTCCATTCAGACCCTCTATCACGGGGATATCAGCTCGGGGCCGGGAAGCATCTCCCAGGTGAAGGAGTGTACCATGTCCCTGATGCAGCTGGCGAAAGGGGAGGGGATCACCGTCTTTGTCATCGGCCACGTGAACAAGGAGGGATCTATCGCCGGCCCTAAGGTACTGGAGCATATGGTGGACTGCGTTCTCTATTTTGAGGGAGAGCGGCAGATGGCCTACCGCATCCTCCGGGCGGCGAAAAATCGCTTTGGCGCCACCAATGAGATCGGCGTCTTTGAGATGGCAGACGCGGGACTGACGGAAGTGCCCAACCCGTCGGAGGCCCTGCTGGCCGGGCGGCCCACCGACGCCCCCGGGACCTGCGTCACCTGCGTGATGGAGGGGGTGCGGCCAGTGCTGGCGGAGGTACAGGCGCTGGTGGTGCCCTCCAGCCTGGGCAATCCCCGCCGGGTGAGCAACGGGGTGGACTACAACCGGGCCATGCTACTGCTGGCGGTGCTGGAAAAGCGCGGCGGACTGATGCTCAGCGGCTGCGATGCCTATGTGAACGTGATCGGCGGCCTCTCACTGGAGGAGCCCGCCGCTGATCTGGCCGCTATGATCGCTTTTGCCTCCAGCTTCCGGGACAGGCCTGTTCCCAGCGACTTGGCCGCCATCGGAGAGATCGGCCTGACCGGCGAGCTGCGGGCGGTGAGTGCCCTGGGACAGCGGCTCAGTGAGGTGCGGCGCCTGGGATTTACCAAATGCCTGATCCCGAAACGGGTCCAAGGAAAGCTGTCTGTTCCGGAGGGCCTGGACGTGATCCGGGTGGCCAACATCCGGGAAGCACTGGCCGCCATTTTGTAAGCGGGGAACAAAGTTGACACAGCCGCTCCCGCCGGTACTCCCGCAGGATGCCGCCCGGGCCAGAGAGCAGTAGCCGTCCTGTTGGTAGACGCAGGGGTCGGTGCAGACGATCAGGCTCAAAAGATCACACCTTTTTCTTTTTGTTTGGCTGAAATGCGGGCCATGATATCATGGTCATCAGTGTGCCCAGATGAGAGATATCTATGCGAAAAGACCGCATCAGAAAGACTCTAGCTTCCTGATGCGGTCTTTTCGTGCGCATGATCTATGCGATGGCCGACCGGCTCTTGCAGGCGTCCCTGGAGGCCAAGGCGGCAAAAGCCGGCCGCAGGGCTTGCGACCGCTCCGCCGGTGTGGTATGATGCAGGGGAAGCACTGCGAAGGGAGGTACTGCGGGAAGACTCTCAGGTCAACAAAATAAAAATTTTGTTGACCTGAGAGGAGGAGCAATAGGAGAAAACCGTGTTTTCACCCATCCCAGGCCCGCAGGCTGCGATTTGGACTACCGCTCAGAATCACCACCCATCCTTCGGGATTTTCTGGTCTATCATGAGACCATCCAGGGCCACTCCCCAAAAACCGTGGACGAATACTTTCTGGATCTGCGCAGCTTTTTCCGCTATCTCAAGCTGGAAAAACGGCTTGTCCCCAAGGATACGCCCATGGAATCGATCCCCATCGATGATGTGGACATCCAACTCATCCGCTCCGTCACTCTGACCGACGTCTACGCCTATATGAGCTATCTCAGCCGAGACCGCGCGGCCCATCCGAACAGCCCAGACACCAGCTATGGATTGTCTGCGTCCTCCCGGGCACGCAAGGTGGCGACCATCCGCTCATTTTATAAGTACCTCACCAACAAGGCCAAGCTGCTGACTGAGAACCCTATGCAGGATCTGGATTCCCCCCGCCTCAAGAAGTCACTGCCCCGTTACCTGGATCTGGAAGAGAGCGTGGAATTGCTGGAGTCGGTAGACGGAGCTAACTCTGTGCGGGATTACTGCATCCTGACCCTGTTTTTGAACTGCGGCCTGCGGATCTCAGAGCTGGTCGGCCTGAACGTGACCGATGTCCGGGGCGATCAGCTCAGAGTCCTGGGCAAGGGCAACAAGGAACGGGTCCTCTTTCTCAACGAAGCCTGTCAGCAGGCTCTCCAGGATTGGCTGACAGAGCGGAACATGCTGGCACTGATCGATAAGGAGGCCCTCTTCATCACCCATCAGAACCGCCGGCGCATCTCCCGCGCTGCGGTGCACAAGCTGGTGAAAAAGCATCTGGCCGCTTCCGGGCTGGACAGCACCCAGTATTCCGCCCATAAGCTGCGCCACACTGCCGCCACTCTGATGCTTCAAAACGGCGTAGACGTACGCACTTTGCAGGAGGTCCTGGGCCACGACCACCTGAACACGACCCAGATATACACCCACGTGGACAGCGATGATCTGCGCACCGCAGCCCGTGCCAATCCTCTGGGGATGGTAAAGAAGAAAAAAAGGGGAAGTGAGGACGAGACATGAACCGATATTCCTGGCTGGAGGGCTATCTGCTGTCCATGCCCGGTGCCGTCACCGACTACAAATTGGAATGGCAGTGGCAGCGTTATTTGGTAGGCGGGCGGATGTTTGCAGCCGTCTGCACCCCAGGACCGGAACACGCCGCCCATGCTGGGCGGACTATGGTGATCCTGAAGTGCGATCCCAGGCTGGCCGAGGCATTTCGCGAGCAGTACCCGGAGGTAGTGCCCGGTTTTTACAGCGATAAGCGGAATTGGAACTCGGTCTATTTGGACGGGGCTCTCCCGGACGACGTGCTGCGGGACTTTTGCGGCATGTCCTATGAACTGGTATTCCAGAAGCTGACCAAGCGGGCCCAAAGAGAGATCATGGAACAGGAAGAAAAAAGGAGTTCGTGACCCATGTATTATGTACTGTTCGTCTTTGCCATGCTCACGCCGGTCCTGATGGCGGTGGTGGGGCTGATTTGGCGCATCCATCCCCCCAAGCGGGACGGTGGCTTTCTAGCCTACCGCACCGCCCTCTCCAGCAAAACCGAGGAGACCTGGGCCTTCGCCCACCGGCACATCTCTAAGCTCTGGCTGCGCATCGGACTCCTTCTCAGCATCCTGTCCGCAGTGCTTATGGTTGTGTTCCGGGAGAGTGCCTCCTCCTTTGTACTGTGGCTGATCGGCGGACAGATGGTATTTCTGTGTATCTCCGCATTTCTGGTGGATGCCCTGCTGAAAAACACCTTTGATGAAAATGGCCTCCCCATAGAGCGTTAAAGCGATAGACCTCCCAAAACCAATTAGGAGGTCTATCGCTTATCTGGGGCGGACCCCCAGAATATGGATGCCCCGCAGGGCTTGATATGGGTAGGTGCTCAACGGCCGGAAGTCGGCGTCCTGGCTGTGGGCGGCCACCAGAATGGTGTCGGGAAAGGCCGGCTGCCGGATCTCCACCACGATAGGATCATGGGCAAAGACGCCGCCGGCAAAGCTGAGCTGGATAAAATCCCCCGGCTCCAGTTCACCCAGTCCGGCTTCCGTGCCAAAGGGCCCCGGCCTGCTGTCCTTTCGGGTCAAAAAGTTATAAAAGTAGGGCACGCCGCTCCAGGACGGAGATTTCTGATTTCCGCTGATGTAGTACCATCCGAAGGTAGGCGTATGGTCCATCACGCCGCTCCCAGCATAAAGGCATTGGGATGCGAAGTTGGTGCAGTCTCCCCCCAGTTCAGAGAAATCGTAGTACGCCGGATTCCGATCATACGCCCACCGGTGGGCATAGCGCACCGCAGCCCCGCGGTCATAGGGCAGGATATCGTGCAAAGGACCTCTCCCCTCTCCTGCCCCCATTCTATGCAGAAAACGGTCCCGGGTTCATCTCACCTGAAAGTTCTGTCTCCTTCTTCTCACCATGGGCCTACGGGGCGGCTTTGGCGAACTAGGTATGAAAAAAGGGAGCGCCGAAGCGCTCCCTTTTCAAAAGGCAGAAGTTCGATCAGGCCTTGCCGTCGCAGCCCAGCACGTTGATCAGCTTATGCTTGACCAGCTGCTTGATGTTCTCACGGGCGGGCTTCAGATACTGCCGGGGGTCAAAGTCGGCGGGATGCTCGGCAAAATACTTGCGGATGGTGCCGGTCATGGCCAGACGCAGATCGGAGTCGATATTGATCTTGCACACGGCGCCCCGTGCGGCCTGACGCAGCTGATCCTCGGGGATGCCCACAGCGTCAGGCATCTTGCCGCCATTCTCGTTGATCATCTTCACAAACTCCTGAGGCACGGAGGAGGAGCCGTGGAGCACGATGGGGAACCCAGGCAGGCGCCTGACGATCTCATCCAGGATGTCGAAGCGCAGCGGAGGGGGAACCAGCTCCCCCTTCTCATTGCGGGTGCACTGAGCGGCAGTGAACTTGTAAGCGCCGTGGCTGGTGCCGATGGCGATGGCCAGGGAATCACAGCCGGTGCGGGAGACGAACTCCTCCACCTCTTCAGGACGGGTGTAATGGGAGTCTTCGGCAGACACATTGACCTCGTCCTCCACGCCTGCCAGAGCGCCCAGCTCGGCCTCCACCACTACGCCGTGGTCGTGGGCATACTCCACCACCTTCTTGGTGATCTCGATGTTCTCCTCAAAGGGCTTGGAGGAGGCATCGATCATCACGGAGGTGAAACCGCCGTCCACGCAGGACTTGCACAGCTCGAAGCTGTCGCCGTGGTCCAGGTGCAGGCAGATAGGCAGGCCGGTCTCAGCGATGGCGGCCTCTACCAGCTTGATCAGATAGGTATGGTTAGCATAGGCCCGAGCGCCCTTGGAGACCTGGAGGATCAGGGGGGCGTTGACCTCTTTGGCCGCCTCGGTGATCCCCTGGACGATCTCCATGTTGTTGACATTGAACGCGCCGATAGCGTATCCGCCGTCATAGGCCTTTTTGAACATTTCAGTGGTCGTTACCAGTGGCATAATGACCATCTCCTTCTTCAAATTTACATGTTATATTGTACCATTTCCAATTGCGAAATACAATAGGACATGGTATGATTTACTTTGGAATTTTCAATAAAGAAATGTGCAGTTTTCCAATCCCGCTGCAAGATTTTTGAAGGAGGCAACCAACATGAATCAACTGACTGGAGCCTGTATCATCGGCCAGTCCGGCGGCCCCACCGCCGTCATCAACGCCAGTGCCCAGGGCGTCATCCAGACCGCCCTGAAGACTCCCTGCATCACTCAGGTGCTGGGCGCCGCCCACGGCATCAAGGGTGTGCTGGAGGACAAGCTGTACGACATGGCTCAGGAGGACCCCGCTGAGCTGGACCTGATGAAATACACCCCCTCCTCTGCCCTGGGCTCCTGCCGCTACAAGCTGGCGGATCCCGACGTAGATGATACCGATTACCAGCGTATCCTGGAGATCTTCAAGAAGTACAATGTCCGCTATTTCTTCTACAACGGCGGCAACGACTCCATGGACACCTGCAACAAGATCTCCAAGTATATGCAGAAAGTGGGCTACGAGTGCCGCATCATGGGTGTTCCAAAGACCATCGACAATGACCTGAACGGCACCGACCACTGCCCCGGCTTTGCCTCCGCGGCCAAGTATATCGCCACCTCCTGCGCCGAGGTGTGGCAGGACGCCCACGTGTATGACACCGGCATGGTCACCATCATCGAGATCATGGGCCGCCACGCCGGCTGGCTGGCCGGCTCCGCCGCCCTGGCCTCCCTCACCGGCTGCGGTCCCGACCTGGTCTATCTGCCCGAGACCGACTTTGACATGGACCGGTTCCTCTCCGATGTGAAGGCCGTCTACGATAAGACCGGCAAGTGCATGGTAGCCGTGTCCGAGGGCATCCACTACGCCGACGGCACCTTCGTCTCCGAGGCTAAGACCTCCGCTACTGACGGCTTCGGACACGCCCAGCTGGGCGGTCTGGCCTCCATGCTGGCCGAGACCGTGAAGCAGAAGCTGGGGGCCAAGGTCCGCGGCATCGAGCTCTCCCTGCTCCAGCGCTGCGGGTCCCATCTGGCCTCCAAGACCGATGTGGAGGAGGCATATCTGGCCGGCCAGGCTGCGGTGGAGGCCGCCGCTGAGGGCTTTACTGACAAGATGGTGGCTTTCCAGTGCACTCGGGATGGCAGCTATGAATGCAAGACCGTCCTGGAGCCCCTGGATATCGTGGCCAACTTTGAGAAGAAGGTCCCCCGCGCGTGGATCAACGAGGCCGGGAACGGTGTGACTCAAGAGTTCATCGACTATGTGCTGCCCCTGATCCAGGGAGAGACCGATGCCCCCAAGGAGAACGCCCTCCCCCGTTTTGCCCGCCTGAAAAAGGTGCTGACCACCAGCCTGTAATAGGTTTCCAGTAAAGAAGCCCTGCATGGCATTGCCATGCAGGGCTTCTTTCTATCTCGCTGAATCAGGCCATATGCCGCGCCAGAAAGGCGTCCACCGCGGGCCAGTACAGCTCCGGCGCCACGGCGGCGGACTCCGCGTGAGCGGCGCCGGGGACGGCCAGCTTCTCCTTCTCGCAGGAGGCGGCCTGATACAGCTCCTCCAGCATCCAGAAAGGAACAAAGGTGTCCTCCTCTCCGTGGATGAAGAGCGTGGGGGTGACAGAGCGCTCCACCTGTCTCAGGGCACTGGCCTCTGTGATGCTGTAGCCGGCCCGGATACGGCAGACCAGATCCGCAGCGTTGAGAACGGGGAAGGGCGGCAGGCCGAACAGCTCCTTCAGCTGGCCAGAAAATTCATCCCAGACAGAGGTATAACCGCAGTCCTCGATCACACACCGGACCTGGACAGGCAGATCCGCCTCACCGGAGGCCATCATCACGGTGGCAGCGCCCATAGAGACGCCGTAAAGCACGATCTCCGCCTCCGGGTCCTCCGCGATCAGCTGTTGACACCATCGGACCACATCCCGGCGCTCCGGCCACCCCATCCCGATGTAGTCTCCCTCGCTCTCTCCGTGCCCTCTGGCGTCGGGGAGCAGCACCGTGTAGCCCAAATCAAACAGATGTTTGCCATAGGAGGCCATGCCGGTGGCGTTGTTTTGATAGCCATGGCAGAGGACAGCGTAGCGGTGAGGGACGCTTCCGTCCACCCGGTAGGCGTGGAGCTCCAGGCCGTCATCACTGATGAGGGACACGTCACGGCTGTCCTTCAGCAGCCAGCGGGTGTACTCGCTGTCCACGATCCCGGCGGCGGAGCCGAAGCCGCCCTTGGCGTTAGGGTCCAGGGCAAAGGTGTAGAAATAGTTTCCCACAAGGATCAGGGCACCCAGTGCCAGCAGGATCAAAAGGAAGACGATCACCAGGGCCGCCCTGAGGCCGCAAATCGCTGTTTTATTCACAGGGGGTCACTCCTTTGGCCTGGAGAGAGGCCCGGTCCGTCCCAGATACTCCTGGGTCTCCACCGGGAGCTTCCGCTTCCCCAGCCCATAGCGTACCAGACGGTTGACCACGCTGTAAAACATGGCAAAGACCGGGACACCCAGCACCATGCCGGCGAATCCAAACAGCCCGCCGAACAGCAGGATCGAGAACAGCACCCAGAAGCTGGCCAGTCCCGTGGAGTCCCCCAGGATCTTGGGGCCCAGAATATTCCCGTCAAACTGCTGGAGCACAAGGATAAAGATCACGAAATAAACACACTGGATAGGACTGATGATGAGGATCAGCAGGGCGCATGGAATGGCACCGATAAAGGGGCCAAAAAAGGGGATGACATTGGTCACACCGATGATGACCGCCAAAAGGGCGGGGTATGGGAAGTTAAAGAGATTGCAGCACACCAGCGCGATGATCCCAATGATGAGGGAGTCCAGCAGCTTGCCGTTGATAAAGCCGCTCATGATGCGATAGGCATTGCGCACCTCCTCCACGATCAGGTCTGCCCAGCGGGTCTCACACACACTGTACACGATCTTTTTGGCCTGGGCAGAGAAGATATCCTTTCTGGCCAGCAGATAGACGGAGACGATAACGGCGATCAGCAGGTCCTTGGCCAGCATCAGCAGGGCGATGAACACAGCGGACACACTGGAGAACATGGAGGTGAGCCGGGGAACGATCTCCTGCTGGAACCAGGACAAAGAGCTGTTGACGGACTCCAGATTGGGGAGCAGATCGGACTGGAGCCACTCCTCCACCGACACAGCTACCGAGTTGTAGTAAGGCATGACCGCTGTCTGAATGTCCGGGTTATTGGCCAAAAATTCCATCAGCCGCTCCTGGAGGGTCATAAAATAGCCGGGGATGGACTGGACCAGCCCTACCACGCTCTCATAGACCTGGGGCAGGACCATGGCCAGCAGGATATAAATGACTAGGGCGGCGAACAGAAGGCTGAGGATGATGGCCACTGCGTTGAGAAAGCTCAGGTTCCGCCGGTCTGACAGGCGGCTGTCCGGGGTGAGTCCGGTGAGAAATCTTAAAATGGCCCGGTGGATGGGCAGCAACAGGAAAGCCAGGACCGCTCCGTAGTAGATGGGACGGAGAATGCGGTTGACCGTGGAGAGAAAGCTCAGGATGCCCTTGAAGTGAAAGACGGCAAAAAAGACGAGGATAGCGGCGGCGATGACCAGAAATGCAGTCACGCCGGCAAAAAAGTATGGATTTTGCGGCTTCTTGTTCACGTGGGCAGCTCCTTTTTCTCAGACTTTCAGCTCTGTGTCCTCATCCTTCAGGCAGTCCTGATATTTGGCCAGAGCGGGGGCGACCTGCTCCTTCAGGAACTCCTCCACCTGCTGGGGGCAGCGGCCGATGTAGCGGCTGGGCTCCAGATGGGCGGTGAGCTCCTCCCGGCTCATACCAAAGGCCGGGTCCTCTGCGATCAGATCGATCAGATTGTTGGGCAGGCCCAGGTCCTTTACATTCCGCCCGGCCTCCTGGGAGAGCACGCGGATACGCTCGTGGAGCTCCTGGCGGTTGCCGCCTCGCTTCACCGCATCCATCATGATGTTCTCGCTGGCCATGAAGGGCAGCTCCTCCAGAACGTGGCGCTCAATGACCTTGGGATGGACCACCAGACCGGAGGCCACGTTCAGGTAGATGTTCAGGATGGCGTCCACAGCCAGGAAGGCCTCTGGCACAGACAGGCGCTTGTTGGCGGAATCATCCAGGGTGCGCTCGAACCACTGGGTCGCGGTGGTGACAGCGGGGTTGCCCGCGTCCACCATGACGTAACGGGCCAGGGAGCAGATACGCTCGCAGCGCATGGGGTTGCGCTTGTAGGGCATGGCGGAGGAGCCGATCTGGTTCTTTTCAAAGGGCTCCTCCACCTCCTTCAGGTGGCAGAGCAGCCGCATGTCGGTGGCAAACTTGCTGGCGGACTGAGCGATGCCGGACAGGGTGGACACCACGTTGTAGTCCATCTTCCGGGAATAGGTCTGGCCGCTCACCGGGACCACGGCGTCAAAGCCCATCTCACGGGCTATCTTCCGCTCCAGCTCCTTGACCTTCTCGTGATCCCCCTCGAACAGCTCCAGGAAGGATGCCTGGGTACCGGTGGTCCCCTTGGAGCCCAGCAGCTTCAGGGTGGAGATGCGGTGCTCCACCTCCTCCAGATCCATGAGCAGCTCGTTCATCCACAGGGTGGCCCGTTTGCCTACCGTCACCAGCTGGGCAGCCTGAAAATGAGTAAAGCCCAGGGTGGGCAGGGCCTTATACTCCTCTGCGAACTTGGCCAGCCGGGCGATGACCTTTACCAGCTTGGCCCGGACCAGCTCCAGTCCCTCCCGCATGAGGATCACGTCGGTATTGTCCCCCACATAGCAGCTGGTGGCCCCCAGATGGATGATGGGCATGGCTTTGGGGCACAGCTCACCGTAGGTGTGGACATGGGCCATCACGTCATGGCGCAGCTTCCGTTCCCACTGGGCCGCCTTCTCATAGTCGATATCAGTGATATGGGACTCCAGTTCATCCACCTGCTCCTGGGTCACCGGGAGCCCCAGCTCCATCTCGGCCCGGGCCAGCGCGACCCACAGACGTCTCCAAGTGGAGAATTTCTTGTCAGCGGAAAAGAGATACAGCATCTCGTCGCTGGCATATCGGGAGGACAGCGGACTTTCATAGGCGTTGGTCGGCATTTGCATCAAACCTCATTTTATTTAGAATCTGGGCAGCTCTCCCCTGCCCGCTTGTATCAAATATTATAACGTACTCCCCGGGGGATTGCCAGTGCTTTCCCAAATTTTCACGAAAACTTAAGAGAGGAAAGCGGGAGCGCGGACATGGGTCTGTCCGTGCTCCCGCTCTGTTTCGTCATGTTTAGATGGTCTCGCCCTTCAGGAAACGCTCCAGCCGGTTCAGGCCCTCCTTGATGTTCTCAATGGAGGTGGCATAGGACCAGCGAACAAAAGTGGGGGCACCAAAGCCAGTACCGGGCACCACAGCCACCTTGCCGTACTTCAGGAAGAGGTTGCCGAAATCGTCCGCGTCCCGGATGACCACGCCGTGGAGCTCCTGGCCGATGAGCTTCTCGATGTTCATCATCACATAGAAAGCGCCGTGGGGCTTGATGCAGCTGACGCCCTCGATGCTGTTCATCCGCTCCACCATGTAGTCACGGCGGCGCTCGAAAGCCTTGCGCATGACCTCCACACTCTCCTGGGAGGCAGTGAGGGCGGTCACAGCGGCCTTCTGGGAGATGGAGCTGGGGGAGCCGGTGCAGTGGCTGAGGTAGTTGGCGATCACCTTGGAGACCTGGTCGTTAGCGGCCACATAGCCGATGCGCCAGCCGGTCATGGCATAGGACTTGGAAACACCATTGACCAGCAGGGTGCGTTCCTTGATCTCCGGGCTGATGGAGGCAAGGCTGACGAACTCCTCTCCATCATACACCAGATGATAATAGATCTCGTCGCAGATCACGTAAATATCCTGTTCTACGCAGACCTTGGCGATCTCCTCCAGCTCCTTGCGGCTGTACATCATGCCGGTGGGGTTGGATGGGTTGTTCAGGATCATGGCCTTGGTCTTGGGGGTGATGGCGTCCCGCAGCTCCTGGGCGGTGAGCTTGAAATGGTCCGCCTCCCGGGTCTCCACAATAACAGGCACGCCGCCGGTCATCTTGATGAGCTCAGAGTAGCTCACCCAGTAGGGAGAGGGCAGGATGACCTCGTCCCCGGGGTTGATGAGGGCCCTCAGGGCCACATAGACGCAGGGCTTGGCGCCGTTGGACACGGAGATCTGCTGGGGGGTGTACTCCACGCCGCAGTCGGCCTTCAGGCGCTGGCAGATGGCCTTGCGCAGCTCCACCGTGCCGCTGGAGGGAGTGTAGCGGGTCTCGTTGTGCTCGATGGCGGCAATACCCGCCTCTTTGATATAGTCCGGCGTATTGAAGTCGGGTTCTCCGGCTCCAAACCCGATCACGTCCTGCCCCTCGGCTTTCATCTGCTTGAACAGAGTGTCGATGGCCATGGTGCTGGACGGCTCAACAGCCAGTGCGATCTTGGAAAGCTCTTTCATATCAATGTTGTCCTCCTTCTGGCGAATCACGCATGGCATATTATATGCGCCGACTTGCAGGATTGCAAGTGGTTTCCGGTTATTTTCCTGAAATTCTGAACAATTTGGCAGGGGACGGTGCAAGTCAGGGGTAGAGCTCCCTCCATTCTGTGCTTTTTCACCAAATTCTCCTCTGCCCTGTTCCCACTCCCGTTCCTCCAGAGGGCAAAAGGACCCGGGGCCCCCCTCCCGGATCTGGCTTGGGGGTCCCGGGTCTGTGTGTTTTCTCTGAGTCAGAGCTTTTCCCGGATGCGCCGGCCCATCTCCCGGGTCCCGATGGGGATGACGCCGGGCTCGGCGATGTCGGCGGTGCGCCAGCCCTCAGCCAGCACCGCGTCCACGGCGTTTTCGATGGCCTGGGCCTCCGCGGCCAGGTGGAAGGAGTAGCGGAACATCATGGCCACAGACAGGATGGTGGCGATGGGGTTGGCCTTGTCCTGGCCGGCGATGTCCGGAGCGGAGCCGTGGATGGGCTCATACAGGCCGGGGGCGGCGTCCCCGATAGAGGCGGAGGGCAGCAGGCCGATGGAGCCGGTGACCATGGAGGCCTCGTCGGAGAGGATGTCCCCGAACATGTTCTCGGTGACCACCACGTCGAACTGGCCGGGGTCCCGGACGAGCTGCATGGCGCAGTTGTCCACCAGCACGTCCTCATAGGACACGTCGGAGTATTCCTCCGCCAGCCGGTGCATCACCTTCCGCCACAGGCGGCTGGTCTCCAGCACGTTGGCCTTGTCCACGCTGGACACCTTGTTCCGGCGCAGGCGGGCCAGCTCAAAGGCCCGGCGGCCGATGCGCTCGATCTCCTGCTCTGAGTAGGCCATCAGGTCGGTGGCCTCCTCCCCCCTGTCCTCAGTCTGATAGCGGTCCCGCTTGCCGAAGTAGATGCCGCCGGTGAGCTCCCGGACCATCATCAGGTCGATGCCTTTCTCGGCGGTCTCCTTCTTCAGGGGGCAGGCGCCGGCCATGGCGGGACGCAGGGCGGCGGGGCGCAGGTTGGCGTACAGCCCCAGGTCCTTTCGGATGGCCAGCAGGGCCGTCTCCGGGCGCTGTTCCGCTGGCTTGTCGCTGCCCCACTTGGGACCGCCTACGGCGCCCAGCAGCACCGCGTCGCAGGCCCTGCACTTCTCCGCGGTGCCTTCGGGGTAGGACACCCCCACTGCGTCAGTGGCGCAGCCGCCCATCAAAATGTCCTCAAAGGTAAAGCTGTGGCCGAACTTCTTCCCCACGGCTTCCATGACCTGGACCGCCTCACCCACTACCTCTGGGCCGATGCCGTCGCCCCGGATCAGCGCGATCTTGTAGTTCATTTCGCCACCCCCCGGTCCTTCAGGGAGTTGAGCAGGCCGCCGCTTTTGATAATTCCGTCAATAAACTCCGGGAAGGGGGCCGCCTGGTAGGTCTTGCCGGTGGTCTCATCGGTGATGACACCAGTGGCAAAATCCACCTCCACCTGGTCCCCGGCCTGGATCTCCTCCGCCGCTTGGGCGCACTCCATAATGGGGAAGCCAATGTTGATGGCGTTGCGGTAGAAGATGCGGGCAAAGGAGGGGGCGATGACGCACTTCACACCGCAGGACTTGATGGCCAGAGGGGCGTGCTCACGGCTGGAGCCGCAGCCAAAGTTAGGACCGGCCACGATGATGTCGCCGGGCTGGACGGTGGAAGCGAAGTCCTTATCGATGTCCTCCATGCAGTGGGAGGCCAGGGCCGCGGGAGAGGGGTCGTTCAGGTGCCGGGCGGGGATGATGACGTCAGTGTCCACGTTGGCACCGTATTTGTAAACCTTCATTGGTTCGTCGATCCTTTCAAATTAAGAATTAGGAATGAGGAGTTCGGGACCTTATATTCCCCATTGCGCCTGAGGCGCCGTTCGCTTTAGATGCGGGGGTCGGCCACGCAGCCGGCCACTGCAGAGGCGGCGGCCACGGCGGGAGAGGCCAGGATGACTTCCGACTGCACATGCCCCATGCGGCCCACAAAGTTGCGGTTGGTGGTGGAGACGCAGCGCTCCCCCTCCGCCATGACGCCCATGTGTCCACCCAGGCAGGGGCCGCAGGTGGGGGCGGAGACAGCGCAGCCGGAGGCGATGAAGATCTCCAGCAGCCCCTCCTTCATGGCTTGGAGGGTGATCTCCTGGGTGGCGGGGATGACGATGCAGCGCACATTTTCCGCCACCTTTTTCCCCTTCAGAATAGCAGCGGCCTCCCGCAGGTCCTGGATGCGCCCATTGGTGCAGGAGCCGATCACCACCTGGTCGATGTGCAGGCCGGCCACCTCGCTGACCACCTTGGTGTTCTCGGGGAGATGGGGCATGGAGACGGTGGGTTCCAGCTTGTCCAGATCGATGACTACCTCCCGTGTGTAGACCGCATCGGGATCGGCCTCAAAGGCCTCGCAGGGACGGCCCACCCGGCCGTTGATATACTCCATGGTCTTCTCGTCTACGGGGAAGATTCCGTTCTTGCCGCCGGCCTCGATGGCCATGTTGGAGATGGTGAAGCGGTCGTCCATGGACAGGGAGGACACGCCCTCCCCGGCGAACTCCAGGGACTGATACAGGGCACCGTCCACCCCGATCTCGCCGATCAGGTGCAGGATCACATCCTTGCCGCTGACGCAGGGCTGGAGCTTCCCCTTCAGGGTCACCTTGATGGCAGAGGGGACCTTGAACCACAGCAGGCCGGTGGCCATGCCCGCAGCCATGTCGGTGGAGCCGATGCCGGTGGAGAAGGCACCCAGCGCGCCGTAGGTGCAGGTATGGGAGTCGGCCCCCACGATGACCTCTCCCGGGGCGGCCAGCCCCTTCTCGGGGATCAGGGCGTGCTCTACGCCCACCTGGCCCACGTCGTAGAAATGGGTGATGCTGTGCTTATGGGCAAACTCCCGTGCCTGCTTGCACAGCTGGGCAGACTTGATATCCTTGCAGGGGGTATAGTGGTCCAGCACAATGGCGATCCTGTCCTTGTCAAAGACCTGGGTGAAGCCAGCCTTCTCAAACTCCGTGATGGCCACAGGGGTGGTGATATCGTTGCCCAGGACCAGGTTCAGCCTGGCTTCGATCAGCTGGCCCGGCTGGACTGAGGACAGCCCGGCGGCCTTTGCCAGAATTTTTTGTGTCATCGTCATTCCCATGGAATGTGCCTCCTCACTTTTGTGGGTGATTTTTTCCTGTCCAGTATGACGGTTCTCTTGCCAAAAGAATGTTAACTATGATACAATTAAGAGGATTTCTTGGGAAAAGAGGAGAGATCGATGGAATACGCCAACACCTTTTCGCTGGACTTCCCTGTGGAGCTCTGGCGTCCCTTCGCCCAGGACCGCCCCTCGGTCCGCTGCTCCTCCGGCTATCTGATCTACCTCCAGGGGACAGAGGCCACCTGCTTTTATTATTTGAAAAAGGGAAAGGTAAAGAGCTTCATCCAGTCGGAGGACGGGGCGGAGCGCACCCTGAACCTGTATCAGCAGGGCTCCATCTTCGGGGAGGCATCCTTTTTTGACGAACTGCCCCGGGTGTCCTCCGCCGTAGCCCTCACCCCCTGCGAGATCGTCCCCATCGACCGGGAGCAGGTCACGGCGGAATTTACCCGGAATCCAGGCATGGCCATGGCCATGCTGAAATATCTGGCCCGGACGGTGCGGCTGCTGTCCGCCCATGTGGACGACATGGCCTTCCGCCCGGCAGAGTGGCGGGTGGCTCAGTACCTGCTCTCCGCAGCATCTGGGCAGGATCAGGTGTCCTGCACCCAGGAGGAGATCGCCTCATCCATCTCTGTTAGCCGGGTGACCGTCAGCCGCATCCTGAACCAATTCTCCCGCAGGGGGCTGGTCGCTCTGGGATACCGGAGCATTTCTCTTTTGGACCGCAGGACTCTGGAAACGCTCTGCACACCCTAAAGCTGGAGCGGCGCATTTCTGATGCGCCGCTCCAGCTTTTTAGGTCTCTAATGTATCCATAAGCTGCAGAAGCTGCTCCAGCTCCGGCTGACAGCCATAGTCCTCTAAGTCCCAGGGGTCCAGCTTCTCACAGAGCAGCGCACGCCCCAGCTGCCGGGCCGTGTCCGGATCACGCGGCGTTCCGATCCCCAGAGCATAACATCGAATCAGGCGGCAGCGGCAGTTGACGTTTCCCTTTTCCGCACCCGCCTGGTAGAGCGCAAACGCCTGCTTCGGGTCCTGCTCTACTCCAATTCCGATCTCATAAAAACGCCCCAGTGCCCAAAAGGCAGCCTCATCCCCGGACTGCTGGGCCTGTCGGTAGCAGTCCAGCGCCTCTGCGATGCGGCCCGCCTGTTCTGCATGCCAGCCCATGTTATAGAGCGCACAGACACTCCCTGCCTCCGCTGCACGCTGATACCAAAACATAGCCTGTTCGAAATTTCGGGGCCCTCCCCTTCCATTTGCCAGCATCTCCGCCAAATTGTTCATGCTGGAGGCATTCCCCTTCTCTGCCGCACACCGGTAATATTCGACTGCCCTGGCGTAATCCTGTTCTGTCCCGATGCCGTATTCATAAGACCAGCCCAAAAGCCCCAAGGAGTCGGCATCCCCCACTTCGGCGGACTTGTGAAACCAGATCAACGCCTGCTTCAGGTCCTCTGCAACTCCAATGCCGCCCTGACAGCACCGGCCCAGTTCATACATGGATCGGACGGAACCCCGCTCTGCTCCCTGCCTGTACCAGCTTACCGCAGCTGCCGGGTCTTTTTCCACACCTTTTCCCTTTTCATAGCACCAGCCCAGATTTCCCATCGCAACAGTATTTCCGGCCTGTGCCGCCCGCCGATACCACTCCACGGCCTGCTTCCAGTCCTGGGGAACACCGTGTCCACGCTCATAGCACCACCCCAGGTTGCACATGGCGTTGTCCTGCTCTTGTTCCGCAGCCCTTCGCAGCCAGATGACTGCCTGCTTGTCATCCTTCCCAATGCCGCTGCCGTGGAGGAGCCGGTATCCAAAGCTGCTCATAGAGCGGGGGTTGCCCGCTTCCGCGCCTCTGCGATACAGCTCTGTTGCCTGGACCTGGTCCTGCTCTACCCCGATCCCTTCAGAATAGCACCAGGCCAGATTTCCCATGGCGCGGATGCTGCCCGCCTCCATTGCACGGCGGTACAAAGCTGCGGCCTTTTTCCCGTCCTGATCCACGCCCTGCCCTGTCTCATACAGCCACCCCAGGCAGCGGCTGGCTTCCGCGTCTCCGGCCTCAGATGCCTGTTCATACCAGTGCGCGGCAAGAGGGAGGCTGGCCTCTACGCCCTCCCCATGCTCATAGTCCCAGGCCAGGCAGTACATGGAACGTACGTCTCCAGACTCGGCTCCACGCTGGAACCACCGGGCGGCTTCGGCGTGGTCCTGCTCCACGCCTTTTCCGTTGTCATAGCACCAAGCCAGGTTGCCCATGGCCCGGCCGCTCCCGGCCTCGGCGCTCCGCAGATACCACTCCGCCGCCTTCTCCCAGCTCTGCTCCACGCCCTGGCCCGCCTCATAGAGCCAGCCCAGGTTGCACATAGCATCGCTGTCCCCTCCGTCCGCAGAGCGGCGGTACCAGTAGGCGGCCTGAGCATAGTCCTGTCCGATCCCCCGGCCCTTCTCACAGCACCATCCCAGATCATACTGGGCCGTGGAGTCCCCCTTCTGAGCCCCCAGGGTCCACCAGCGGACCGCCTCCTGGTCATTCTGAGGGACCCCATCCCCCTTCAGGCACATCTGTCCCAGCTCGCAGGCCGCAGACTCGGCCCCCAGCTCCCATGCCCGGACCAACAGGTCCCAGGCCCGGTCTGGGTCCCGGGGCATCCCGGTCCCATTGAGGCAGCAGATCCCCAGAAGCAGAGCGGCCCGGCTGTGCCCCTGCTCCGCCGCCTGCGAATAGAGCTGGACCGCGCCGTCCGCGTCCTGCTCCACCCATTTTCCGTGTTCCATCAGCCAGCCCAGACAGCACTGTCCGTCCGCATCCCCTGCCTGAGCCGCACGGCGGTACCACTGTACGGCCTGCTTGGGGGAGATCTCCGTCCCGATGCCAAACTCATAGTGCCGGGCCAGCTCCGCCTGGCTGGAGGCGTCCCCCTGAAGGGCGGAGGTCCGCAGCCATTCCAGGGCAGCCTTTTGGTCCTGGGGCAGTCCCAGCCCCTGTTCCAGACAGCGGGCCAGCAGCCTCTGCCCCCGGGAGGAGCCGTGCTCCGCCGCTCGCCGGAACAGCTCCACCGCCTTTTTCTGGTCTGAAGTGGTGCCGATCCCCTGCTCATAGCAGACGCCCAGATTGCACACCGCCGACAGGCTCCCCATCTCCACGGCCTGCTGATAAAGCCAGAAAGCCTGGCGGGGGTCGGCCTCCACTCCGAGCCCCTGTTCCATACAGATGCCCAGGTTGCAGGTCCCCCAGCCGCTTCCCATTCCGGCGGAGCGGCGGAAGCAGGCCAGTCCCCTCTCTTTCCTATCGGGCCGGCTGATCCAGAAGACACCAAGGGCGGACCAGTCATCTCCGGTCATCTCCCCCTCCGCCGCCTGGAGCATCCGCTTGCCGCAGCGGGGACAGAACTCCGGCAGCCGGGGCCCCTCTCCAAAATAGCCGCACCCCTGGTCTGAACAGCGAAAAATCATACTGCTCTCCTTTCTCTGGCCAGCCTACTCCAGGCCCTGCTCCAAAATTCGATAGATGGCCTCCATGTCCAAGCTCCGCCGCAGCATGTCAGCCAGCCGGTCATACTGCCGTTCCTTAAAGGTACGGGCGTCCTCGGTGCAGGACTGTTCTCCGTTCCACTCCACCCCCTTCTCATCCAGGAGCAGATCCACCAGCCCGCAGGTGAACGCACCGCTGTCAAACAGTCCGTGGAGATAGGTCCCAAGCACCCGGCCCTCCACGGTGAAGATGCTCTCTCCCCCGCTGGTCCCCATATGGATCTCATAGCCCTCCAGAGGACACCCCCTGAGCCGTCCATAAAATCCGTCAGGTAGATCCGCTTGACAACACTTCTGTTCTCTAGACTTTTTACGAGAAAAGGTGGTGGCCACCGGCAGGAGTCCCATCCCATGCATGGAGCCGCCTCCCTCCACGCCCTGGGGGTCCTCCAGAGTGCGGCCCAGCATCTGGAATCCGCCGCAGATCCCGATAACTGGGACACCCTTTCCCACCAGCCGGAGGATCGTCCCCTCCAGCCCGCTCTGCCGAAGCCAGGACAGGTCGGCCAGGGTGCTCTTCGTACCTGGGAGGATGACCAGATCCGGCCTTCCCAGTGCCTGGACCCTGTCCACATAGCGCAGTCCTACCGCCGGATGGCGCTCCAGAGGGGCGAAATCGGTGAAGTTGGAGATGCGTGGCAGGCGGATCACCGCCACGTCCAGGGGCTTCCCCTCCCGTCTAGCAGAAAAGTGCTGGGAGAGGCTGTCCTCTTCATCCAGATCCAGCTCCATCCAGGGCACCACCCCTACCACCGGCACATGGGTCAGCTCCTCCAGCTGGGTCAGACCGGGGCGGAGGATCTCCACGTCGCCCCGGAATTTGTTGATGATAGTCCCCTTCACCATAGCCCGCTCATCAGGCTCCAGCAGGGCCATGGTCCCGTAAAGGGCAGCAAAGACACCGCCCCGGTCGATGTCACCCGCCAGCAGCACAGGCGCCCCCGCCATCCGGGCCATCCCCATATTCACGATGTCCTCCGCCTTCAGGTTGATCTCTGCGGGGCTGCCGGCCCCCTCCAGTACGACGATATCGTGGGTCTGGGCCAGGGCGTGGTAGGACTCCAGAATAGTGGGAATCAGCTGCTTTTTGTAGGACAAGTAGGCAGCGGCGGACATGCTGCCCACCACCTCCCCGTTGACGATCACCTGGCTCCCCACATCGCTGGTGGGCTTGAGCAGGACGGGATTCATCCGCACAGAGGGCTCCACGCCGGCCGCCTCCGCCTGCATCACCTGGGCCCGCCCCATCTCCAGTCCCTCCCGGGTGATGAAACTGTTCAGCGCCATATTCTGGCTCTTGAAGGGAGCCACAGAGTACCCGTCCTGCCGGAAGATACGGCACAGCCCCGCCGCCAGAACGCTCTTTCCCGCATTGGACATGGTCCCTTGGATCATAATGGATCTAGCCATGGAAAGCCTCCCTCTCCTGCTGAATGGCCTGGATCAGCCTCTGATTTTCCCCGCGGCTCCTGACGCAGACGCGGTAGAAGCCAGGACCCAGCCCCTGGAAGTCGGCGCAGCTCCGGATCAGGATGCCCCGGTCCAGCAGGCGCTCCCGCCAGCCCTCCTCCCCCTGGAACAGCAGGAAATTGGAGTCGCTTGGGTAGACGTGGAACCGCAGCCTGCTCAGTTCCTGAGAGAGATAGCAGCGCTCCTCCTCCAACTGCTGGTGGACGCGAAATGGCCAGTCCGGCGCATTCTGTAAAGCAGATATCCCTGCCTGTTGTGCCAGCTGTGACACCGGCCAGGGCGGGCCCTCCTCCGCCATAGCGGCCAGCAGCGTCCGGTCATCGGACAGGCAGTAGCCCAGCCGCAGCCCGGCCATGGCATAGCTCTTGGTCAGGGCCCGCAGCAGCAGCAGCCCTCCGCCCTCCAGCTCCCGAACCAGCCGGTCCGGCTCCCCTGGAGACAACTCCAGAAAGCACTGGTCCACCACCAGCAGTGCTCCGGCCTCCCGGCAGCGGGCCAGAAGGACCCGCAACAGCTGGTGAGAGATCAGTGTGCCTGTGGGGTTGTTGGGATCACAGAGGAACACAGCATCAATTTCCTGGGAAATTTTTCCGAGCAGAGCGCTGGAAAAGCGGAAATCTTCGTGCATATTTGCGTAATGGAATTTAACTTTACAATTATTTTTGTACAGGGCCCTGTGGTACTCCGAAAAGGTCGGGGCCAGGACCAGGGCGTGGTCCGGACGCAGGGCTCGGACCAGCCGGTCGATCAGGTCAGAGGCCCCGTTCCCACACAGCACCCAGTCCTCTGGAACGCCGTCCCGGGCGGAGATGGCCCGCCTTAGGCCACGGCAGAGGGGGTCAGGATAGGCGGGAGAGCGCTCCAGCGCCTCCCGCGCCGCCTGGATGGCGCAGGGCGGCACCCCCAAGGGGTTCAGGCTGATGGACAGATCCAGCACAGACCGCTCCAGTCCATAGATGTCGCCACCGTGGGTCCTCTCCTCCATTTCGCTCCCTCCTATCTGAATATGTGAGAACACAGCACTGCCGCTGCGGCGCACAGGGCCAGACACAGGACCTCGGTCCCGTACATCAGTCGGTTGGCCGTCGGGATGTCCTCCGGCCGGATGGGCCGCTCCACCTCCCCGATGGTGGGCTTTCGGACCAGCGTCCCAAAATAGCTGGCATCCCCGGCCAGCTGGACCCCCAGCGCCCCGGCACAGGCCGCCTCCGTCTGAGCGGAGTTGGGGGACTTGTGCTTACGCCGGTCCCTGCGCCAGATCCGCAGTGCGTCCCGCCCCCGGAATCCAGGCAGCAGAGCGGCGGCCAGGCACATGAGCAGGGCGGACAGCCGGGCTGGCAAATAATTGGCCGCGTCGTCGGTGCGGGCCGCAGCCCTGCCGAAAAAGAGGTATCGCTCGTTTCGGTATCCCACCATGGAGTCCATGGTATTGACAGCTTTGTACACCATGCCTAGGGGCAGCCCGCCCAGAGCCAGCCAGAACAGGGGAGCGATCACGCCGTCAGAGGTGTTTTCTGCCACCGTCTCCACTGCGGCCCGGGTCACGCCGTCCCGGTCCAGGCACTGGGTATCCCGTCCTACAATGCGGCCAACCGCCCTCTGCGCGTCCATGAGGCTCCTGCCGGTCAGGGCCCGATACACCGCCATACTCTCATCCCGGAGGCACCGGGCGGCCAGCAGCTGATAGCTGAGCCAGACCTCCGCCGCAGTCCCCGCCGCCGGAGAGAGGGCATATAGAGCGGCCAGGAGCAGCAGGCTCCCCCCTCCGAAGAGCAGGACCATGGTCAGCACCAGCACCCCGCCAGCCAGCAGTTCTCCTCCCGGCGTCCTGGGAAAAAGCCGCCGCAGGCCGGTCTCCAGGCGGCTGATGGTCCATCCCATCAGCCGTATGGGGTGGGGCATCCACGCCGGGTCCCCCAGGAGCCAGTCCAGCGCGGCAGCGGCCAGAAGGACCCACAGGCGGCTCACAGCGTCTCAATCAGGGTGAAGGCCATGTCCTCCCCCTCCTCCACCCGGACCAGATATCCGCCGCAGTTGCTGGGCAGCCAGCTGTAAAAATCCTGATGTGGCACCGCAAAGCCGGACATAGCGGACATCAGGGTCCCGCCGTGGGCCAGAATCCCGGGCCGGGACATGCCCAGGGCACGGGCCTGCTCCACCACATGGGCCACCCCTCGGCGGCAGCGGGCGATGTGCTCCCCCAGCACCTCTCCTCCGGGAAAGGCGATGTGGGGGTCCCCCGCCAGCCACGCCTGATAGATGGGGTCGTCCTTCAGCTCTGCCCAAGTCTTGCCCTCAAAGGTTCCGAAATCGCACTCCTTCAGCGCGTCCACCAGCCGCTGCTCCACGCCGGGAAACAGGATCTCAGCCGTCTGCCGGCACCGGAGCATAGGTGAGACCCACAGCCCATCGATGGGAGGCATCTCCCCCCGGCGGCGCTCCGCCAGCGCCACGCCCTCCGGGGCCAGGGGGTGGTCCTGGGAGCCTACATACTGCCGCAGCAGATTCCCTCTGGTGGAGCTGTGGCGGATCATCAGCAATTCCATGTCTATTCCTCTCTGTCTGTTCTATTTTAGTCTTATAGCCAGCCCGCAGGAGATCCGGTACACCGCCTCGGCCCTCTCCGCCAGCTGGCAGCAGAGGCGGCCCACCGCCTCCCGCCGCTGCCGTTCCTCCGCCTGGATGGGGACCAGGCCGCAGCCCACCTCGTTGCAGATCACTGCCCGCAGTCCCATCAGCTCCTCCAGATCCGGGAGGGGGTCCAGCGCATGGAGGTCGTAGAGCACCTGTGTCCCAGGCCCCAGGACCGGGGACAGCTCCTCCTCCCGGACCCCCAACTCACGCCGGGCGAAGTCCCGTTTTCCTGCCCCAAGGCCGCCCACGATCAGGATCATATCAACACCTCCGCTATCTCTCTCGCCAACACCATCGCCGCCAGACAGCCCAATTCGCACACCTGAAGGAACCACCCCGCCAGGTCACCCGTCAGACCGCCGAACTCCCGACGGGCCATTTGGATATACCAGAGATAGACGAGGATGGCGGCGGCCACAGCGGCGCAGCCCACCCCCAGCATCCCGATGGCCAGCGCCAGCAGAGCGCACAGAAACAGCAAAAACCGCTGCCGCCCCCTCCCCTGCTCCTGCTCCGTAAAGGCGGCCAGCAGGCCGTCCGCCCTGGCCCCCGGCTGGGTCAGCGCCCCGTACCCCGACATGGCCCGGGAGAGCACGGGGACCAGAGCCAGTACCCACAGATCCTCCTTCTCCCAGCCCGGCTGGCACCACAGGGCGTATTGCAGGAGGAGATAGGACACACAGCCCAGCACCGCGAAGGCCCCCACGCGGGAGTCCTTCAGGATCTCCAGCTTCCGGGCCCGGTCCTGGTGGGAGGCCAGCGCATCACAGGTGTCGCAGAAGCCGTCCATATGGATACCACCTGTGTAGGCCAGCGGCAGGAGGACCGCCCCCGCTGCCCGGAGCTGCGGCGTCAGCGTCAGCAGATCCGCCAGCGCGGACCAGGCCAGCAGGAGCAGACCCAGGACAGCCCCCACAAGGGGAAACGCGCACAAAACCCAGGCCCGGCAGTCGTCGGACCACCGGACCCAGGGCATGGGAAGACGGGAGTACATGGAGAAGGCCATAGAGACCGCCCGCAGATACCTCAACAGCACTCCTCCTTCCAGATCACCGGCAGTCCGCAGACCACCTCTATTACCCGGCCGCACCGCCCTGCAGCCAGCCGGTGCAGGCGGGCCAGCCCGTCCAGATAGACCGCCGTCTCGGGAGAACAGGGGACCTCCTCTCCGAACACATCGGCGCTCACCACCACCAGGTTCTGGGCCTGGACGCTGAGCCGCTCCAACCCCTCCGCCGTCCGGAGCAGGGCCCCATCCGGGTCGAAGCCCGAAGGGGAAAACAGCTCATTGGCCCACAGATTGCCCAGATCCTCCAGCAGCACGCTGCTCCCCACCGGGATGGTCAGCCCGCCCAGGTCCCGCGGGCACTCCAGGGTGGAGAAGCCCTTGTTCCGCCGCAGGGCCCGGTGGCGCCGGACCCGCGCCCGGCTCTCCTCATCCATCGCCTCCATGGTGGCCAGATAGATCCGAGGCCCCTCACAGGACAGTGCACACAGAAGATCTTCCGCGTACCGGCTCTTGCCGCTGGCCGCGCCGCCGTAAACCAGTGCCTCCATCTCAGCTCTGGCGGCGATAGGGCGGGATGCCCAGGCCCTGGAAGGTGGCCATGTCCCGATAGATGGACATGGCCATATCCAGCATGGGCATGATGGTCACGGCGCCGGTCCCCTCTCCCAGCTTCAGGTCCGCCGAAACAATAGGGCGCAGCCCCAGGGCGTCCAGGAGCAGGCCGCTGGAGGGCTCCGCTGACCTGTGGCTGGCGATGAGGGCCTTGGCCGCGTCCGGGCAGAGCCGCACAGCCAGCAGGGCGGCCGCGGCGGAGATGGCGCCGTCCAGTACCACAGGCACATGGTGGAGGGCGGCCCCCAGATAAAAGCCCGCCATACCGGCGATATCCAGCCCTCCCACCTTGGAGAGCACATCCAGCGGGTCCCGGGGGTCAGGGGCGTTGACTTCGATGGCCCTGCGGATCACGGCGATCTTCCGCTCCAGCCCTTCATCTGACAGGCCGGCGCCCCGGCCCGTCACCTCCTCCACCTGCCGCCCCAGCAGCACTGCTGTCACGGCGGCGGCGGTGGTGGTGTTGCCGATGCCCATCTCCCCTGCCGCCAACAGGCGATATCCCCTGCCCTTGAGCTCCTCTGCCAGCGTGATGCCGGTGACCACTGCGGCCACCGCCTCGTCCCGTGTCATGGCAGGGCCCTTGGCGATGCTCCTGGTCCCACGGGTCACGTGGCGGCGCAGCAGGCCGCCCTCCTCCACCGGGTGGGCGATCCCGATGTCCACCGGGAACACCTGTGCTCCAGCGGTCCAGGCCATGCGGCAGACACAGGCCTCCCCCCAGGCCATGGAGGCCGCCACAGAGGCCGTCACCTCCGGCCCGGTCTGGGTGACCCCCTCCTCAGTCACACCGTTATCTGCGCAGAAGACGGCCAGCGCCTTTCTGTCCAGACTGACATCCGCGGTCCCCTGGACTCCGGCGGCCCGGATCACCGCCTCCTCCAGAAGACCCAGGCCCCCGATGGGCTTGGCGATGGAGTCCCAGCGGCGGGCCGCCTCCGCCATAGCCCCCTGATCCGCCGGCGTGATGCCGGAGATCGCGATACTCAATACGCTGGTCGTCATAATGCTCCCTCCTGAAATCGCCCGCACGCCGCCACGAACCGGGACGCAAAGGCCGGATTTGACCGAAAATACAGGTGCGGAAATCCCGCGAACAGGGCTCCCTCACACCGGACACAGAGCCACGCTTCGCCTGTCACAGGCTTTTGCGCCCGGCAGGCCGTTCCGTTGTCCCCACTGTCCCAGCGGTGGAACTCGTGGGCTGCGATGGTCTCCCCCCGAGGAAGATAAGGGGTGTCCTGCTCCGCCGTCAGGGAGATATAGCCGAAGCGGCCGGTTCCGGATGCCCGTTTCCCCCTGCCGGACAGGACCCCCGCCATGGGCCAGAAGACACCGTTTTCATCCTCCAGCTCTTCCTGGAGATAGAGAAAACCGCCGCACTCCGCCAGCACTGGCATCCCGGCGCGGGCTGCCGCACAGATCTCCGCCCGCAGAGCCCTGTTCCGGCTCAGCTGCCGGGCATACAGTTCCGGATAGCCTCCGCCCAGATACAGGCCCTTTACCCCGGAAGGCAGGTGCCGGCTGGTCAGGGGGCTGAACTCCACCAGCTCCGCCCCCAGCTCCTCCAGCAGTTCTAGGTTATCCTCGTAATAAAAGGAGAAAGCCCGGTCCCGTGCTACGGCGATGGGTATCCCGCCGCCGCTCCGGGGCCTCGCTGTCTCCAGCGATGCAGTCAAAGGGGGGGCTGAAGCCGCAATGGCGAACAGGGTGTCCAGGTCCACGCTCTCCTCCATCTGGCCGGCCAGACGCAGGATCTTCTCCTGAAGCCCCTCTACCTCGGCCGCCGTGATGAGGCCCAGGTGGCGGCTGGCCAGCGCACAGTCCGGCATCCGCGGGATATGCCCCAAAACCTGCAGGCCGGTCTCCCTCTCCAAAATGGGTGTGAGATGGCGGCAGAGCTTCGGGGAGCACTGATTCAGGATGACGCCCTGTATCATGTCGGGCGCCCGGAATGACCGCAGCCCCTGCAAAACAGCAGCCAATGTGAGGGAGGTGCCCCCTGGAACGACGGTGAGAACGACCGGCGTATCCGTAGCCCTGGCCAGGTGCCAGCTGCTGGCCCGTTCCGTTCCGGCGATCCCATCATAAAAGCCCATGCAGCCCTCCAGAACGGCCAGGCCATGGCCCGCACCGGCACGGGCCATCAGCCCCCGCACCGTGGGCTCGTCCGAAAAAAACAAGTCGAGATTGCGGCTGGGCAGACTCAGCACCTCCCGGTGGAAGAGAGGGTCAATATAGTCCGGGCCGCATTTGAAGGCACAGGGGTCCACTCCCCGGTTCAGGGCGGCCTGGAGCAGCGCGCAGGTCAGAGATGTCTTCCCGCTGGAGCTGGCAGGGGCCGCCACCATCACTCTGGGGAGCGATACGGTCTGATGTTCCATGGATCAAGTTCCTCCCAGTGGGTTCCTCGGATTCTCATTATAGCGGCTCTCCAGACAAAATGCAATCTGAGAATCCAGACATTCCTGCCCTTTCCAGGCCCGATCCAGAAAGCTCCTCGAAAAAAAGAGGGCGATCCGCCGCGGACATGCTCTGGGACGCCTGTGTCCCGCCGGGGCCGCCGCTCTCCCCACGGCATAGGATGGTGCGGAGGAGCAATCCTCCAATCCACACAAGGAGGAATCCTGCATTGAACAAAGAAACTTGCAGCGCGGCCGGATCGGCCAGCTGCCCGGACTATTTCGGCACACTCCCCTCTTGTGCCGGGCTGGCTGTCCCCTATGTCCCCTTTCAGCAGAATGGGTCTCAAAAATATTCTCAGGGGGATGCCCTGAGTAACGGTACGCTGTTTCCCGGTCTGAATCTGCCCTTCCATCTGAAAGTGGAAGGCAGCACCCTTCCCTCCAATCCGCTGGTAGAGCTCCAGGCACTGGAGTTCGTGGTGCTCGAGCTGGGCATCTATCTGGATACCCATCCGGATGACATGGAGGCATTCCAGCTGTTCCAGCAGTATGCTGCCATGGAAAAGTCCGCCAAGGCGGCCTATGAAAAGCGGTTCGGGCCGCTGATGAAAAGCACGGCGGCCACGGAGGACACCTACCGTTGGCTCCAGGACCCATGGCCCTGGAACTACCAGCAGAATGAGGTGAAGTGACATGTTTATTTATGAAAAAAAGCTCCAGTTCCCGGTAAAGATCGCCACGCCTAATCCCAAACTCGCCGCTTTTATTATCAGTCAGTACGGAGGACCAGACAACAATAGCCTATAAAAAATAATGCCGCAGTCAGATGTTGACTGCGGCATTACCTATTCAATGTTCAGACATAAGCCTGCTTTTCATAGAACTTGGCTTTCCCCTGGAACAGATTATTCAGATATGTGGTCTTGAGCCAGGTGGCGACCTGAGACTTCTGCTCGGCGTTCAGCTCGTCGGTGCTCACCAGCTTGTCGCCGATGTGGACGAACGACACCGTCTTGATTTTCTTCTCTGCCACCTGAATCACCACCCATTACACTCTATTCGGAAAGGCCCGTTTCATTTCATATTTCCATAATGCTATTTTATATTACCGATCGGTAATTTGCAAGTAAAAAATAGGAGGGGCAGAAAATCCCCCTCCTCTCAACTAGTCATGCTTTCAACCTTGACGATCCCATACCGCTCCGGGAAACCCGGGTCCTGCTCCGCCATCCATAGCAACCTGAGCGAAGGCCCGTTTGGGATGTTCTGTCCAGACTCCCATGCCTCTACAGTCTTTTTCGATACGCCCATGAACAGAGCGAATACCGCCTGGGTCATATTCAGTCGGTTGCGTATTCCCTTGATTTCTTCTGCACTGTACTCTTGGAGCGGGGCTGTGTCAAATCGCTTCATGTTGCTCTCCTCTTCAGATATCCTTGGGTCATGCAGGAACACCCTTGCTGTAAAGTTCAGCAGGGTCGATGTCAATATCACCATCGTTCCATACGGTCACACCATAGTCGATATAAACCCCGTCGAATACCGCTCTGTCGGTCAGAGGGGCAAACGCTGGGAAAGAAAACAGGGGCGAAAAATCGAAGATCTTCGCCTCGCCTGTGTTGAAACGCACCCAGAGTTTATGCCCATCAATCGGCCTGACGCCGCACACACGGATGGCGGGAGTGGTTTCCCCGGCATATGCAATACCATCTTTGATATACATTTCTTCTCCTCCTTATCTTAGCGGCTCAATCTTCCCAAACGGGATGTTTCTGACCGCATTGTTCCAAGCCTTGTAAAGCTCATCCTCATGGATAGCCGCCCATGCTTGGACTAGCTTCAGCTGTTTTACCGGCAAGCTACCTGCCAGCAGTTCTCCGTCTACGCCTACGGATGCTTCGTATTCGGCAAAGTACACGTGGAAATGCGGCTTGTTGTGTTGTCCGTTGTCGCTGTAAATCATTTTGATGATGATGTTGTAGAACCGGCAAAGTTCAGGCATTTTAGTTCCTCCTGTCTTGTTCTTCATACTTATCTTACCCTATTAAATAGGGTTTGTCAATAGTGATTTCACTCTAGGCAGAAAAAATGGGCCGGGGAACCCCCCGGCCCGGCAGTCTCACTCTTCGGTTTTCAAGGTGCCACACCGCTTCTTCATATCGTTGGCAGCATAGATGGCATCGACGACCCGGCAGTCTCCAGAAAGCAGATCCAGTTCGTCGGCCACCTCACGGATTTCGTCCCAGAGGACGTAGAACGCATATGTCCCCCTGTTCAGCCTCTCTTGTTCCTCCGGCATAACCTCGAAGTCGAGGTAGAGCTGTTCGATGGAGTGCATCAGGGCGTCAACCTTCCCGATGCCGAAAATCGCCTTATCAAGATGTTTGTTCATTGCCTTTTCGTCCTTTCGGTTAGATGTTATAGACACCCAACCACCGGAGTAAAAGGCCTCATAAATCAGGCAATGAAGGGTGGGGAGCTTTACGGTCCCGTGTGGGCATCTGGGCATCAGCCCTTGTGCTTCCCGCCACCATATTTTACAACTTTTTTCCATATCGTCAAAGGTATAACACCTTTCTGAATCTGACTGCAATCGACTCTGCTCTGTCCCACTCTTCGCTCATGCAAAGCTCCAGAACATATAGGCTGTCCCTGGTGGTGAAGCTTCTGCGAGGAGTTGTGTCATCGTGGATCATCGTGAGTAGCAGTTCTTCCACATCATACTTCGATGCGCCTACCGCTACCGCCGCTTTTCGGATGGAAGATACAAGCTCCCGGTCAATAGCCGGAATCGCTTCTCCGCAATTCAGCATGACATAGAACTCTAGGAGGAGGACCTTCAGTTCATCGGCATGACGGCCCTCCAGATTCAGGATCTCGGACATTTGCCGGAGATCCCGCATATATTCGACCATCAATCCCGCCCGCAAATGCCTTGCACTTGCCTTGGACAGTTCTGCGAAATCTCTGGTGCTCCCCTTCCCCGTCATGACTGCTCCCCTCTTCTAATCTTCGTCTCCAGCTTTGAAGATATCATCACCTGAGTTTCATTATATCAGTTGTCCTCGCTTTCGCAAGCCTTTCTTAAATCGCATGGCCGCCTGGAGGAACGGGTTTCCGTCTCTCCTGGTGTTGTGGGATGGTCTATCGTACTGGGCTCTTGTGCGGCCTCTGAGCGGCTTTCCTGGGGTAACTCTGGGGCGAATCTCAGCGTGGCCGTTCTCGGGCCTCCAAAGCAAATTTCAAGGCTGCCGATCCCAGGCCCGTTGAAATCAAGGTAATCCTTGCGGTCACTCATCTCCATCCTCGAAGTAGTCCCGGACGAAATCTCCGGCGCCAAAGTCCTTCAGCTCTTCGTAGGTGAAGATCTCCGCCAGGGCATCAATGATGTCGGCGTCGTTATGGCAATTCTCCAAACCGAGCTTGATGTATGCGTCAATGAGCCGGCTCACCTTATCGCGCAAGCAGGTGCCCGCCTTTTCTTCGCTTGTCTTCCTCCCATCCATTACCGCTCGAACATCATCCTGGAACCTGACCCATTCCTCGCCGTAGTCAGCAAGCCCATGTTTTTCCCTTTCAAGCCATTCCGAGATGTCCCGGTCGAAGCACCACAGGGTCTTGTCGCTGCAATTTTTCAGCATGGGCCGGATCACGTCCATGACTAGGCCGGGCATATAGGACATACGGCCAAGGGCGTACCGAACGGCGCAGTTCAGAACAGCGCCTCCGAAATCGTCTTCTCTCTCAATCTTCATATTTGCTCTCCCTCTTTTTGTACTGCTTCGGCGCAGTCATCACAAATAAACTGATTTTTCGCCCCTTTGATTAGTGCCAAGTTTGGGAAATAGTCATCATCAAATTTCTTTCCACAAACAAAGCATCTGTCCAGCCCGCTATTTTTAAGTCCTTTCCGCTCTCGTGCCGAGATGGTATCTCTTACGGTCATGCCCCATTTTACGCAATCGTAAATATCGTAGGTTTTCGTGATTGTTTTCTTAATTATCATCTATTGTCCTGCCCTTCTAGTTCATCTTCAAGTTCCTGGCAGTAAACCATTCTCCTGCCACATCTGCCGCACCACGCTTCATCAATCCCAGCTCGGCCGGACGCCCACGTTACTCGTGTCCACCCATGGCAATATGGGCATCGCCATCTATCGGACAGCTCTCCGGCATATTTGCGTTCAATATGTCGGTATCTATCCCCGGTCAAGTTCCAAACCCTCAATTCCAGATTCTCAATTTCTTCTTTGTGTTTGGCTGCCCTCTTTTCCGCTTCTTTCTGCTCATGCGCCTCTTGCCTCCATTTAAGCTCCTGCGGTAAATAGGTGATATTTGAGTACATACCTTCGGAAATCTCCTCGTCTCCATTCCAGGAGCAGCACGGCGGCTCAATGGGGCCGTTCGGGCCACCAGTCCACCCTCCCGGGCAGTCGTTCCCATAAAGCGGGCAGCCATCACAATCTTCAATCTCTCTGGCTATTTTCTCTTCGTCCATAATGCCCTCCTAAAACCGCTGGAAATTGCCGGAGAGGAGTAAGTATTGCTACGATCCGCTGGAACCGCTGGATTCGGGTGATTCCGGCTTTGCACCGTCGAAAGCCTCTGCCAGCTCCCGATACTCCTCCAGCGATATATACCCACGCTTTCGCTGCTGCTTCCAGTAGTTCATTATCCTGTCGTACTGCTCTTTCAGGGCAATATACTTGGCGAAAACGGGGTTTAGCTCCCGGCAGACATCGTCGAGAGCCTTCTGTTTCTCTTCAAAATTTGAGAGCAATTCAAAGCTCGGTGCCCTGCCGATGTTCTTGGAGCCGCAGGCACAGCAGAACTTCGGCGTTTTCCCCTGGACACTGAAATCGCTCTTGCAGTCCTTGCAGATCCATTTCTGCTGTCTGCCCCTCGCCATTTACACCGCCTCCCTTCTATTTCTTTTTGGCGTTATCTTCAAACCATCTGCACTTGAGGCAGTGACACCCTGGGGTTCCCTTTATGGTCATTTTCCCGAGGCAGATACCCGGGCGATATGCCTCATAGCAATCAGGTTTCTTCTTGCGGGTTTTCTCTTTCATGCTCCATCACCCTTACCTCCGATGATCTCGTCAAGGGTGTAGAACTGGCCGGGTTGAAAAGATAAGAACAAATTCACATCTACATGGGCTAAAAGTTTTCCTTCTTTATCCCAAACACGAATAAGCGGATCAGCCTCTTCCAGTCGGTAGGCGGCTGGATAAATCAATTTGATAGCCTTCGCCCTCTCCACCTCCTGCTCCGTCCAGCGGGGCTTACGGATGATGCGGTCGGGGTGGTTGATGGCATTTATGAGAACGGAAGTGGCTGTAATTTTGCACGAAAGAGAAGAAATTATGACCCGACCATCTTCACAAACGCAAAGATTTTCTTCCGATCCGTCCGTGTGCCGATATTTAACGTCTTCTCCCACCTCAACCCCCAGCACCCGCGCAATTCTTGGTTTATCCATGTTGGCCTCCTCCTTAATGGTAGAAAAATGGTTTTTCTCCATTTCTTTATCCATTTCTCCCTCATTTAATTGCGGATCTCGCATTTCCTCCACCACCTCGTAGCCCATCAGGTGGGCGGCTTCGTGGGGATGATTGAGTATCCACGCCTGACATGACTGGTTATCGTGTTTGAGAACGTCCGCTATTATCGGACAGTTATCACACCCGCTTTTGCAAAGTACAGGAATAATATCCCGGTATCTAAGCACTTCCCCCGTCTTACTCCGAAACTTCATGATCGTTCTCCTTCCTCTCCCACTCCCTGCACCGCTGATCCGGTTCTATGAAGTCGGCGCGGTGTGGGGAATCTCCGTTACAGCACACGCCCTGGAAGTCCTCGTACCATGTGCAGTTGGCGCAGCACTTAGTCATGCTCGTCCTCCTTGTCCATGCGAACGCCGCACCACGGGCAGAAAGTAGCGCCCTTGTCTCCATCGTCGCTGTACTCTTCGCACTCCGAACAATACGGGATTTTTCCAGGTTCAAAAACCCATCTTCCGTGCCGCACCTCCGCAACCTCGTCGGCGGGGATAGACGTAATATCCTTGACAATATGTAGTCGCTCATCTACTCCAGGGTAATATTCCTCCAGGACTTTCAGCACGGCCGCCCTCTCGATATATGTCTTCATATCAATACCCCTTAATGCTCCTTCAAATAAAGTGCAATTTGAATAAGGCCGACTCCAAAAATAAAAACAGCTGCTGACCAGTTAATGGCAGTATTCCCATTCCCTTTTAGACCGAAATAAACATTTATTGCCGCCAGGAAGAAATTCACACCAGCGTAAAATATCATTCTGAGCTTCCTCCTTTTTCATCCTGCCCCCTCCGTAGTGCGGCCCGGCCCAGTTCGCGGAGGTGGTCAATGGCGCTGAGAGCACGATATTGCTCCAGCTCTTGCTTGTCCACTTTCAATCCGAAAACCTCACCCTTGAGTTGTTCGATTTCCTCCGGCTCCAGTCCCGTGTCTTCGTAGGCGGCGAGGCGGTCAGCATGTTCCCCGTAGAGGTATTCTGTGGGCGCATCACCCATCCCGGCAGAGCAGATTACCCATTTGGTTTCCCCGTTCTGTTTCAAAGGGATAACATTTTGTCTGTCTCGCTTTTTTGTCAGCCGTTCCATGTCAGTCCTCCTCGTGCCAATTTTGTAATGCATCTTTTAGGGTCTCATTCTCCCGATTCACCTGCTCCAGCTCGGCCTGCGTAGCATGGCAAACCGCCTTTTCTTTCTGATACATTTCCCGCAACCTCTCGTTTTCGGCCTTGAACCCGCTGGCCGCATTTCTAAGTGCCTGATTTTCAATCTGGAGCGCGGAGAGGGCGGTGGCGGCATATCCACAAAGGTTTTGGCATTCTTCTTCGCCATATTCTAATTCGCATTTATTACACGCCTTTGAGTTATCATCGGCACAACATTTTAGGCAACGCTTAAGTTTCTCAATGTCCATCAGGTGTCCTCCTCTGCTGGCTGCTGGAGCCAGAAGCGCATATAATCCGTGCTCGGTATCCCGTCCTCGCATAGTTCTTCAAACAGAGGTAGCAGTTCTGTTCCCATCTCCTCGTCACTCATGGCCCGGATGCGGTCGGCGTTGGTCGGCGGTTTCTCCGGTTTCTGTATCCAGTTCCCACACGTCTCCCACCCATTCCAATTGTGGTCACATACAGGATCACAAGCACAGTTATGGCATGTTTTCATGTGTCCTCTTCTCCCTCCGGCGGGCGGCGGTAAAAGTACCCAAAAAGGTTTTCCACTTTATGTGGCTCGCTTCCAAACACCAAAACTGACCCTCTACGTACCAATACCCAACACGGAATATAATCCCACCAGACGGGGGTTGACTGCTCCATCTCTCGCAGTTCCTCCAGCGTCAGCGGCTCGTTCGGCGGGGTGAGGGTAGTATCTCCCTCCAATGCAGAGATCAGCATATCAATGATTTGAGCCGCTTGATGATATGTGTCAGTGGTCCTCCATGCATCAGCAGCTTTCTTTGCCAGCCGAATAGTTTCATTGTTCCGGTCCATCTTTTAGCGCCTCCTTCTCTCCACTTTAACTCCATACTCTTTTTCAACGGCTCTGATGTGCATGGGGCAGTTTGGATTTACCTTACAATTAAGGCATCGTCCTGTTTCCTCATACATTTCTAGGCGGGTAAATGCCTCGTCATAATCACACATCTTTGTCATATAATGCCTCCAATCTCTTCATCTCCATCTCCTCCGCGCTCAGAATCGGCGCGTGGGTGTGTCTACATCTTGCCGCTTCCAAACATTTTTCGCATTTCTGATACTCCCCAGGGAGCCATTCATCAAATAGGGTGCATTTCGGAACCCGCCGCTCCACCGGAGCTTTCTTTCCGTGGGTTCGATCTCGGTGGGTGTGGTACTTGCAAACATCCTTTCCCCAGAAATCTCCGGGGTAAAGGCACTCCCCTTCCATCCCCTTTTCGCACGGGACCTCATGCTCGACGAGTATCTTCATTGCCTATCACCTTCCTTATTTCTCTGTTGCCTATCAAGTCCCAATAAAAATACCAGAGTAGACCGGCCCTTCGATAAAATAGTGGCAGAACTCAAGCCCCTTCGGGACGCCCTCCCTGTCCAGCTTTGTCGGTCTGAGGACAAGAACGTGGTTATCGACCATGATTTGGTACTTCCCGTCGGGGATGAGCCTCTTTGCTTCGCTGCTCACTGGCGTAGCAACTCTGCGCTCTGTGATGTAGTTGCACAGGCATTCAGCTGGTATTCCCTGTTCCGGAAGCAAGTCGAAGATGGAAATTTGACCTATCATCTCGGCCCCTCCTTCTTTCTGACCTGCCCACGAGCCACCTGTACTGCTCCATACAGCCATCCCTCAATATACTCCCTGGTCCCTCTCTGGACCTGGTTCTCTGGCTCCGTCCCGCCGTAATAGGCGGCATAATCATCCCGGCCAACCTTCAGGATCACTACCGGCTGATAGTGGAGCACAAACGCCTGGTAGTTCCTGAACTCGTTTGCAATGTCCTTCATCTTGCACACCCTCAGTTGTCGATGAACTCGCAGAGATAGAACTGGACTGTATTGCCGTTTACCTCATGCTGGCAGCATCTCCATCGCCCCTGGAACAGGAACCATACGGTTCCATCGAAGGTGTTGAGGTAATCGTACCCGTGCTCCTGAAGAAAACTCCGCAACAGGTCATTTGTGGATTTCCGCTCGTCGTTCCATTCAGCTTTGAAGAAGGGAATCCGGCCGATTACTTCTCCTCTTGGATGGCGCTTGTCAAAGTCTTTGCAGAACTGGTCGAAATTCACTCCTGCTGCCTCCCCTCCAGAGCCTTCTGGATGATTACTTCCATGTTCTTCTCCAGCAGGAACATCATGTCCTGCCGTTTCTGGGACAAGATCTGATTCAATTCCGCATGGACTGTTGCCCGGTTCACGACTCTGCACTGGTGTACGGCCAGAATCAGGTCATCGAAGGTAATCCCGTCGAGAATGTTGTCCTCCGGATACAGGTCCTCGCCAAGTTTCCATTCACGCTCCATCTTCACCTCTCCAATCTCCCAATCTTTCTTCCGGTCAGCTCCTCGTAGAACCAAGCCCGCTCCACGCAGGTCATTGTCCCGGCGGTGATATTCCGCAGGACGATGTAGTGGCAACCGGTTCCGCCGGAACCGACCCCAGCGTCCAACAGGTCAATGCCAACGAACTCATATTCGTATTCATCTCCCAGCTTCGACTTTGCGGTAAATCTGTCTCCAGTTTTCAAAACGTCCATTTCCGAAACCTCACATTCTAATTCCAAGTGGTAATTTTGGTGTAACTTTACGATACAATACCTACCGCCTAAGTCAATAGATTCAGCGAAATTTGTTGAAAATATTTAATTTTGTTGATTTCAGAAGTCGAAACCGCACATGGCCTCCACCGCCATCAGGTCTTCCGACCGAATCTCGTAACTGATCCACCGTTTCCCACAGTCGGTGTGCCTCTCGGTCTGACAGGCGAGCCACACGGTTTTCCCCAAGAAGCTCAACTTGGCGACCTTCTCGACGGGGCCCCGTTCCACCTTGGCGTAGAGCCAAGTGTCGTTCTCACCAGTGAACCCGACTTCATCAGCGGATTTCAGCAGCCATTCCTTCCACCCATAGTAATCGCGCAGGCGGAGCTTCATAGCCTGTTCGCCAGCCATAGCCCCGATGGCCTCCCAACTGAACGGGGCAATCTTTTCCGCTACGGTGTCAGAGTATCCCGGGGCTTTGACGATGGATTCCCGGAACAGCGGAGAGCCATCCTTGCCTACGATATGGAGCTCCAGGCCCTCCCGCATAGGGCAACTGGCCTCGTAGCCGCCGATCCATTTGTTGGAGGTGAGCCAGCGCACATATTCCTCGTCGCACTCCTGCCGGATATATACTTTCCCGGTTTCCTTACAGCGGTACAGGTCTTCTCCAACACCTCTCTGGTCGGCCATGAACACCACAGTTCTGATGCTATCCATCTCTTCTCCGCCTCCTTAGTACCAGACCAGGTTGATACCGCCAATGGCAGCCACCCGATTCTGCATCTTATTTACATCGGCGCCTTTCTTTGGGAGCCTATCATCTCCGTTCCAGGCCAGGATCATCCACTCAAGCTCCGGGTCCTTTTTCGGGACACAGAAAGTACCAGCGAAGTTGTAGACCGGCCCATCCGTGACCTCCTCAAAGATGCTTTCCTCGCCAGCTAGAATTCGCGCTCTCTTTTCTCCATAGTAGTTCACGTCCACCAGATATACAATTCCGTAGATCTGCCTCATGGCGGCGATCTCTTCCCGGTTTAGGTCGTCGTTGACCGCATCGGCTTCTCTCAGTGCCAGGTAGCCGCCGCTGCCGGCTATATGGAGGTACTGGAGCTTTTTGGCGAGAGCGAGGCGCACATGGCCCTCCAGTACATCCACCCACCGGTTCGTTCGTAGATCCAGCTTACCGTAGTTAGCAAAACTGTAATCCAGCATACCGTTCACATCGCTGTTCTCGAAGCTCCAGAACGGATCTCTCCAGATGTATCGGTCCGGGATATTGACTTTACCATACTTCATAAGGTCATGCGCTTCGGATCTGGTGTAGTGGGTAGGCTCCCGATCCACCTTGCGGTTATGCTCGGCATCATCTGGAAGATAGAACAGCACCGTGTTCTTGTCCCGATCCTTCCGGTGGTAGTCCGGTCGGTATGCGACCACCCCCAGCCTGGAAGCGATCTCGTCCAGCGTCCGCTGCTGGATGTCGTACCGCCAGTCCGCCGGCTCCTTTTTGCTCCAGTTCATTTTTGGCACCCCCTCAATACCATTTCAGCTTCCGCATGAACGGAAGGGCAGTCTTCATCCGCTCTACTTCAAGCTGCCTGTTTGGCTTCTTTTCATTCTTCTTGATGTACCGCTCCATCTCATCCAGCGTCTCGGGTCCCCATCCGGCAGCGGCCAAAATTTCCTGGGCGCCTTCACACTTGATAGCTTTCAGGGTGTCTACCTCGATGCTTCTTCCACCCGGAAATGGCTGCACCGCCGCCAGTCTACACAGCGGAAGGTATCCGTCTGCCATGTTCTCCCCGATGTTCCAGATCGAATATCCGAGCGGAACACGATCCACCAACTCGAAGGTGTGGCTCACACCAAATTGCGGGCCTACTACGGTGAGCCATTTCCCGTCTTCTGATAGGACTGCCACAGGCTTTTGCTTGCTCATCCCAAATCCTCCATTTCCACTACTTCTGCGTAACCTGCTCCGGCCATTTTCTTCCTTCCGCAGATTTTAGCCTCCCGGACATATCGCATAAGTTCACTGACGCCTCCAATCCGAAGGGCGCCCATGAAACACCAATACATCCACCGTTCCTGCTCCTCTCCATATTCGGCACCTGCCTCGGTGTATCTTCGGGCAACGATTTCCTTGGCTTTCTCAACCGCCGCTTTTTCCTCATCTGACAGGGCAATACATTCAATTGTGGCGCCCTTATCATCAAAACTGCTCACTATCTGCATCGCCATCCTCCTCCGGTTCTAACGCCCGTTCAAATGTCGGCTCATACTCTTCCTCATAGTAGGGAAGCTCCCCGTCATACCCATTCACATGGGTAAAAATAGGCTTTTCACTGTCATCACGGTAAACGAGGGTTCTCAGGCCCTTCGGGTCATCGTACTCAACGCTGCACAAAAGCGATTCGCTTTCGTCCTTCCTGACCAGCGTTACATCAAGTGCGCTCCAGTCATCCGGCCCTGCCTCAGCCCCTTCTCTACCAGTTCCGGTCGTCTCGACTTTGATATAGGAGCCGTCCGGCAATGTAAAGGCAATCGCCCTTTCAACCTTTAACATTTCTGACTTCATCCTTCCTTTTCTTTTCAAAACACTCCTGGGTCAACACATTCGGCCGTCTGCCGGTATCTTCAAAGAGCCGGCAACACGGAAACGGATTGTATCCGTGCCCGTTCTGGTCAACCATCCGTCGGTAGAAGTGCCGGCACTTCGGGCACTTCATATGCCGTACCCCACAAACGGGTCGAGCCACCCGGCCTGATACCGTTCGATGTATGCGGAAAGCTCGTCATCGGAAAGCTCCCCCAGCTTTTCCAACCAGACTTCGGCCCGTATCTGGCAGAGGCCGCACATTGAGTCTGCCGTTTCGAGCCGTTCAAAATCCTTCAAAAACGCCCCGAATCCGGTGCATCTGGAATTCTCCAGTACCCTATTTTTCAGGGCCTTCATCACCGCTCCTCCTCATGGGCATCACTATCAGTTTTCAGTTCCTGTTCCTCTGTATAGCACTCACATCCGCAGCTAAGGCATTTGAAGTGGCAATCCGGCAACTCTTTCCACTCTGTTTCCCCACACGCAGGACAGGCCGCGAGGATTTTCATGTGTGCACTACCTCCTCAATACTCAAAGTGTCTGGGCGTAGGCTTCACGGCGGAGATAGTGCCCAAACGCCCAGCCTGCTTCATCCAGCTTTTCCCGTCCCGAATAGCTGACGCTTCACTCTTGAAGACATCGCCACTCCGACAGCAGCAGCATGAATATGGCTTTCCGGTGGCCGGGTCCTCCAGATAGGCCGGATCTCCGGCATCCGGTGTGAACAGCCACTCAAAGCCTTTCACGTTGGAGCCGACATATCCCCAGCCGAAACTCTTCATGCTACCCTCAAACATCTTTCATGCCTCCTTAATCTCCAATGCTGAAATAGTTCGAGTAGACCGTATCATCTTCCTCGCAGTAGTAGTAGGTTCTGTCGCCATAGGCTTCCTGGTCGTAGAAGAGATACACCAACTTCTTCCCGGCCTGTTCTGCCTTATAAGCCGATGTGGAGCTGTACTCGTGCTGCTTCAGGAACTCCTGGAGGGCTTCCCGGTTGGGAAGCCCATCCTTCGGGATGATGACGCTCATGGTCACCCCTCCTTCCCGACTATCAAGTCATACAGCTTTGCCTTGAGCCGAATTATCTCGGCCTCAGCTACCTCGGCCCTACACTCAGCATCATCTCTTAGACTGACCAGTTCGCTCTCCCTATCCAGTAGGTCGGCCACCTGACATTTGAGCGCATCTCGCTCAGATTCAATCATCTGAATGGTCGCGTTCTCCTGCTCCTGGGTCTTCTTGATTGCCTTACCAAGTTCCTCACCGCATTCCTTTTCCTTCCGGAGATCGGCCTTCAGCCTATCGACCTCTTCCTGGAGGTCTTTGGCTCTTTTTCTCTCGGTCTCGTATCGATCTTTCATGCAGAGGGCGAAGTCGTTCTCAATGTTCTCCCGGGCATCCTCGAAGCACCCGTCAAAGGCGGTGGCGATATAGCTGTCAGCTCCAAGGCTGTCCACGATCTTCTTGATCTGCTCCAGGGCCTTCCGCTCCTGTTCCTTCGTTACCATATCTGTTACTCCTTTTCTTATGGCCGGGGGGGCTTTCCAGAACTGTTGCTCCGGCTACCTCCCGACCGGTATTGATTTACCGTAACTTAACTATACATTACCGTTTGGTAAAGTCAAGATAATTTTCAGTATTTTTAGAAATTTTTTTACTTATAAACGATTTAGATGATTATGCTCATAGAAGCCCTTAGAATCAGTTTTGGCGGGTTTTCCGTCCGGTGGTATAAGTATATCTGGAGTTTCTAAAATGCCCGTGGGAACATTTTGTAGAGGCGGGCTTCCCATTTTTGTGCAGAATGTAGAGCTTATAGAAAAAGCAAATCTCCCTCTCGACCGTAGCCAAGAGGGAGTTCAGCAGATCATATTCGGTTCTGGTCGCTTTCTTCGGCAGCCTTCGGGCCACGGTGTAGATCGGTTCCATACTTGTCGATGAAGACGGCCGCATCCCTGGCGGATACCGGCGTGATCCGATCCTTCACGCCTTCCCAATTCGTGTATTCGGCGAAGAAGTAACGGCCTTCATCGTCTACATACAGCTCCATAGCCTTCCCGTCGGTGTATTCGTTCACACCGTCGGCATAGAAGTTGTTCGCAAGGGCGCTGGCGGCCTCAGTGTCGTACTTCACCTTATCCACCATGGCACGGACGCGGCGGCCCGCACCGGCGATATGGGTCTTCAGGGCCTCACCGCTCTCTCTCACGGTAAAGGTCACGTCGATCCCGATGGCGTCCATAAAGTCGAGGAATTCATCAGCCCTCATGGAGTTCCGTATAAGCCGGCCGCTCAGTTGCTGCGCCGACCAGCCGAGCCTGGTGGCCGCTTCGGCCTGCGTGGTCCCCGTCGCCTTCAATCCGGCGATGATCGCTTCCTTTGATGTCATTGATACACCTCCGTTCGATGCTGCATTTTCTGTATCATACACCGAAACGGAAATAAAATCAACAATTTCCTCGACAATGCCCATTCGTTTATTCTTCTCCGTCGTCTCCTGCAATCTTCGGAATCGAGCCTTTGTATAGGCCCATAATCTTGAGCTTTTTCAGAGCGATGATCTGCCTCTCTGTTACCGCCGGAGCCTCACACCCGCTGGTCCACACCGCAATAGCGCCAGACATCTTCAGGAGCCAGACCATATAGTCAAGGTAATATTCTCTCGGGCACATCGCCACGAGCTCATCCCGGGATAATCCGTGCTTCTCGCAGGCTAAAGCGATGGCTTTCTCCTGATGTGACGGGATGGCATATACGACGGTCCCGTCCTCCAGAATCAGCACCTCTAGGTAGTTGCTGTACTTGGCTTTGTGTTTCTCCGCATCAAACGGACGGTAGATGTCGTACTCATTCTCCATTTTTAACGCCCCCCGCAATTATTGCCATATCTGCGAGCTTTTCCACGACCATTTCATACATTTTTCGATATGTATCCCTCTTCACCCGAAGAGCTATCATTTCTTCGCTTTCCTTCTGCGTGTTTCCCATCGGAGGAACGTAGGCCGGATTCGACTTCACGGTTTTATCCTCCTGAAGACCGAGAGATACCCGGATGCAGCGGTCGATTTCACGCATTTCCTTTTCTGTGCAGCGCCCGATATAGTTCCCGAGGCGGCTGATGTCCACAGTGGTCACCTGCTCACAGAGAACCGTGCTCTCATATGGCGTGCTCAAAACAGTTGTATGGGTCGGCAGATTCGGCTTATACCGAGTGGTACAGTACACAACCTCCACTGTCTCGCTATGAAGGTTGTTCTGGTCGTTCGATACGATGATGCCAGGCCGCCCAGCCAACTGCTCCCGGCCCGTAACGAACGGGGTCAAGCCGACATAGAAGATGTCACCCCTCTCGATTCGCAGATCGCTCACTCTATCCGCTCCCCTCTCCAGATTGCGCTTCGCTCTTCAAGTTCCTCTTCACTGCTCGGCCAATTAGGGTCAAGGCCCCGGCGCCGGCGGCTTCTTTGCCAGCCCTGGTAGACCTTCATGTCTCTCTCATCAATGCTGTACCCACAGCCTCCAGATGTCCGGTCATATATGATGAGGGGCCGGGGATAGCCCTTCCGCCGTGCCCGCAGCACCTCATACTGCCCTACCAGCTGTTCCAGTATCCAACCGCTCTGCATCAGGTATGCCTTTAGATCCCTGAGCATCCCATGGCGCACTGTGATTCTGTTCTTCAAAACGGCATCAGCTCCTCTTCGCATTTCTTGCATAGCCTGCCTCTCCCGGGCTTCGCCTATTTTTTACAGGTTGGAGAGTACATTCATTAGGGGACCTCTGTTTTTCCCCCGGCGTCGTTTCCTTTATGCAAGCAGGGCAAAGGGATTTCTTCCCAAGCCTCCATCCAGCGGCCCGGAGACTCTTTTCCATGTCGCTCCTCTTCCCTTTGCTCCAGATCCACAGCCTTTTCTGGCCGCAGCGGTCGCACATTACCCCTTTTACCATCGGCATATCAATCATCCTCCAAATACTTCCGGGCGAGGTCATCCTTGCCCCGGTCGGTGAAATAGCCAAACAGGAACTCTTTCTGTGCCTTCGTGAGCCTCACGCCCTCCTCCGGGGTTATGAAGGCCACACCCATGCCTGGGTTATGCAGAAGCACCCACCCCTTGCTCGCCAGGAAGTCTCCAGCGCCGTCAAATAGGACGGTCTTGCTCCAGGATTGGAAATCCTCGGCCCAATCCGGGCGTTCCTCTGTGATGTACCGGTGCGCCCATCCCTGGTGCTCCGCAAATTCTACCGGGTGGAACGTCCCGTTCGGCTCCAGCCAGCCATAATTGTCGTCGTGCTTATCTTCGATCTCCCGCTGCTCCAGGAAGCTCTTGAGACGCGGGTTCATGTCCATCTCCTGCGGCCGCCGATCCTCAAGTAGCCACTCGCAGTCTTCGTCGATGATCCGGTCCATCAGGTTCTCCATCTGGGTCTCCAGACTCCGTCTCCCTGCCTTCTCGACCTCCAGCCTCTTCATCAGGCTTTCGGCCGCCACGATTGCATACTCCCCGTCATCCGCTACCATACAGTAGCTCCCGTCGGCAGTGTCCCCGGTGAATTTTGCCCTTCCAAGCACTACATCCCGGGCAAGCGAGACAAGTTCTTCCCGGCCCTTATCCGTCCCGCACATACAGGCCAGAAGGAATTCTTCGACTTTCTCCCATGGCTTGTGCTCGTCCCAAAACCATTCCCTTGCGGTCTTGGTCACAAATGCTCCAGTTACTGTGAAGGATAATCGCTTGCTGCCCATTAAATCACCTCACTCATAATACCCGCACACCGAATCCTTGCAGTTGGCCGACCGGTCGTGCTCCTCGCACCAGCCATCACCCTCTGTATCCTCGTCAACAAAACGCTGACAACTGCCACAAATCATGCACTCCGGTGAATCCAGGGCGCTCAGGGCCATCCAGATCGCCTCAATCTGCTCATCGGTCATGCTGTCACGGAAACCGTATGTATCTTTTTCCAGGATCTCATGGATGATTTTTACTGCATCAGACCTTTTCATTCTGCTCACCCTCCCTAATTGCGTATCTGAAAGCCCCTCTCTGAATCTGTTGTGCTACCCACCAAAATCTCCAAGATCCAAACCATCCGCAGTGGTATATCTTTCCGTAGAAGTAGATGTGCTCCTGGCGGGCCACCTCATCGAGAGATACGATTTTGCCTCCCGGCTTAAACTTCCGCTTCCCCATCGTAATGGTCCTCCAGCACCCACTCCATCTGGTATTTTTTGATTTCCTGCTCTGTAAGGCCGATTTCCTTGCGTAAAGCACGGCGCAGCGTCGGCTTCGGCAGTTCATTGGTGAGATAGGTGAAGCAGGAGTTCAGCAGCTCGTGCTCCCGGTCTGTCGCTCCAAGGTCAGCGGTCAGATCCTCAATCAGTCGAGCCGCCGAGTGATACCCGTCCCGGTACAGAATCTCGACGACCTTCTGCGGCGGGAGCGAGGCTCCGGTTCCCCACCCGGTCAGGTATCCGTCCATCCGCAGCAGCATATTCTTGGAGTCCCCCAACTTCTGGGCCAAGGGGGAATATGGATTAAGCGGTGCCCGCCGCTCGCTCAGGATGCAGGCCGCAAACTTCAGATCCGTGGTCTCACTCAGCTCTTTTATCGTCCACCGTTTCATTTTCTTCTTCCTCCTTCATCTGCTTTCTCAGCTCATCCATGTTGATGCCGATGCAATGCGTTCGGTTGTGGATAGTGTCAGCAAGGCTCTTCCCATGGTCGTCCAAGACCATGTAAATCGAATTTGCTGCGGTCCTCATGGCGGCTACTACAAACGGCAAGTCTGTGTAGTCATACCCATGTGCCACATCCAGGAATTTCGTCACCATCTCTCCAATGCACTCAGCCGCAATTCGGTCAACCGCTTGGCGGTCTCCAGATAGAATTGCAAGGGTCATTTTCATAGAAAACGGCATTTTCGGTTTATTCTCCATCGCTATCGTCCTCCTTGTCTTCATCATCCTCCTTCGGGTACCAGTGGTAGTAGCAGTCAGGGTTCTCGCACCGGCCATTCCAGAGTGTTTCTCCGCAAAGTGGGCAGGGTTCAGCGTAGTACATCCCGCCACCTATGTAGCTCATTCAATCACCCTCCTGGTAGTCATAGTCGATACACCCGTCGGTGTGTTGATGCGGGGCTTTCTCTCGTGTACCAGGGCAAACCGGCACTCCCCGCCGTGATTGAACTGGCAGGAGGTCGATTCGCACTCGATGCAGAGGTTTTTCAGGTACACCAGCTTACTGAACTGGTCAGTGCGGTCGATGCCGTCCCGGTACAGCAGGTAGGCTACCCCTTTGCTGTGGCGCTTGTCGAACCAGTGCCACAATTCCTCCCGGTTTGTCCCGGCGGGGAAGCCCAAGAACGGCTCCTCAATGCACTCAGTCTCGGGGTCCATTGGCACATCCCCAAACTCTTTCCATATTTCTTCAAGTGCGGCGTCTCGGTCGCGGGTCGTTTCCATTCCGCTCCGGCTATCTTCTGGTGACCTCAACAACTTTCCATCTGCCGGTCTCCAGATGTGCAGACAGAATTCGTGTTGATTTACATATTCGCTATGTTTCGGGTGGAATTCCACCGCCTCTTCATCCGGGAAAAAGAACAAGTCCTTAATTGCGGACATCTCCTCCCAGGTGGGGCACCACTTCTGATTCTTCGGTGTCACACTGACATGCTCCCACGCTACTCCATCTCCGATTTGGTCAACGCTGGCGAGCACATGGAACGAGCGGCCATTGACATAGACCTTGAACGCCCCGGATTTATCAGTCTGGGGCCATATCGGATGTTTTACCCGGTATTCATCTAATTCTCGTAGGTTCTTCATAGGTTTTTCAGAGCCTCCTCCATAAACCAAATTCCTTTCGGCTTCAAAAAGTCCCCGTAAACGATATTCCGCTTCAAAATCTCCTCCGTTCCTGGCAGGACTTCCAAGAGCCTCGCTCTGGCCTCAACAACATTGTCCTGGAGGATGTCAATACCGAATATCGTGCTGGCGGCCTCGTCCGGTGTCATACCGGCAGCGTGCTTCCGCCTTGCGATTTCAACCAGGAAGTTCCCATTCCCGCAAGCGGGTTCAAGGACATTCCCGGTCCACTTCGGTATCAGGTCGCACATTGCCTTGACCTCCCGTTCTGCGGTGAACACCTCTCCATGGTCTCTGACCCGTTTCTTGCTCTTGATCTGGCCGCTCAACCGTACACCAGCTCCCCGAATATCGCATACTGGATGATGGCATCGGCGCACCCGGCGTCGATGTTGCAGCAGTCAACCTCGGAGCCTTGGACAGCGCCATATTGGTCTCCGCCGTTCTCAATCCAGAGCTGAAAGCCCTTCAGGAACTTTTCCAGGTCGAGCCAATACTTCTCCCCGCTTTCCATGTCGTAGAGCTTCAGCATCCCGCCCCGGCTGATCTGCTCGCTGGCGTACTCCCCCAAATAGTCCCCGATGACCTCCGCTTTGAAGCACCAGTAGTCAATTCCGCCTTCAAGGGCCGCTACCATGATGTCGTCGATATCCTGCTGGGTCAGATCGACGTTGATTTCCGCCTTCACGGGAAACTTCTTCTTTTCCATGTTTCATCCTCCTCAATACTGGAGCTCGTACAGCTTCCTGACAGATGCGTACACAGCCCCACGGCTTCTGTTCTTCAGCAAACACCACTTAATCGTCGTTTCCTTTGGATAGTTGGTGCTGTGGAGCGTTTCAACTCCGACAACATCAAGATTTTCGTCGAGCAGTTGAACGGAGAATACCGCTTCTACGACAGCTTCCTGGTCGTCCTCCACATATTCATCCAGTTGCGGAAGGCTGTCGTGTACGCTTCCGTCTCTCTTGAGATATTTCATGGCGATTCCTCCCTTCAGAACGTGTATTCCACGTCTTCCTCGATGGGCCACTCCCGGTCGCCCGCCGGACAGCCGGGGATATAGGTTTCTCCGTCCAGACTGAATTTCCCGATGTTGAACAGATCCTGAATCATGCCTTTTCCGGCCGGGCCGCCCTTCTCGATTTCCGTAATCTCTCTTTCGGATAACATTACGGTAACGCCCAGGCGCATCCATACCGCCTTCTTCACTGTGTTGACCTCCTATCTATCTTCTATGGTGGTGTTTTGATCTACAATCTTATCTTACAATGCCTACCGCCGTGGTCAATAGAGAAATACACGTTTTCGTTTATTTTTCTAAATGAGTGGGCCACCTATGCTTTTTGACGAATTCCAAATGGGTGGTAGGTTGCTGCGGGCCGCTGGAAACGCTCCTATCTGGTCCGGCCCCAGTCATCAGGAATGCCGGACTTCCCCAAATAGAGCAAACTGAACGATGCAGTCCGCATCAATCATGGTGACATCCTCTGGGACAAGATGCCCGTCCTCTACCCGAACGTGGCAGCCCTCCTCCAGATAGAGCCGGACTCCCTTTTCAAATTTTTCCGGCGTAAGGCTGTACGTTTCTCCGCCGATCCGGTCGTGGATCAGCACCCTCCCGCCAAGGCCGACCTGCTCGCATACCCTTTCACCGAGCTTTCCGCCGCTGGCCCAGATCTTATCGGCCCAGAGCGAGATCCCGCCAGCGTTGAAGGCGCTGAACAGGATAGAATCCACATCTTCCTTTCGGATGTTGACCTCAATCCTAGCTACCAATTTCATCACGCTCTCTTTCTCTTCTGATTGAAGCGGCAACTATCAGTCTCCCGGTCATAGTCACAGGGTAGCGCATCATCTGCGTGTTGGCACTCATCGCAGAGCATGAGCCGGTTTCCACAGGCCGGGCAAAATGACTTATAACCCCTGTCCTCGACGTTCCAGGTCATCTCAATCTCGCTTTCGCAGTGTGGGCACCATTCAGTGACCGTGTACTCTTCGCTCATAATTTCCTCCATCAAAACTTGTAATAGGAAATCTGCCGGAGTTCGGCGTGGCCTGTTTCGTATGCGCCGGTTGCCACCGCCTCCTGAAATCCATATCCGATTTCGTAAAGGATGCCGCTCTCCTCAATATCGCTGCCGAAGAACCCCCAGCAGGAATCAAGCTGATTCCAGTCGTCTTCATCGTCCCCGGGTTCTCTTTCATAGAGTGTGTATCTGTACACGTCTCCGGTGAGCATCTTATCGTACAGCTCCACATCACCCTTCATAGCCTCGACAGCACGACCCCTCCAGGTCTTATCGGTCAAGGCCCGGGTGAGGTAGCTCCAGGTGGACGGTGCTCCCTCATGCTTGTGCTCAATACGAATACGCTCCCCGTTTTTGTCAAGAACGTATTCGGCCATCTCTCGCATAACGGTTTCTTTCAGAGCGATGATCCATCCCACACACCCAGAATCCCAGCGATCAGCGTACTGCCCGACACGGGCGCCGCAGGACATCGTGATCCCCGAGTGGGGTCATACAGCCAAAGTGGCATCCACTCCGCATACGGCTCCATGAGGGTCATGCAATGGCCCACATTCAGGTCATCCATCAGGTGATAGACCACGCTGTCCTTCGCAACATCCTCATACTCCAGAGTCTCCTTCGGCTCAGTGCTCCCAACCGCCGTCCTCCAGTAGCAGGTTTCGTAGATGTCATAGATCCCTTTGGCCTTCCATTTCAGGCGAATGCCTTGGAGCTTTCCGTCTCTGGCCGCCTTGAACACCTCCTCTTCCGGCACGTTTTCACGCACAAGCCGCCGCCAGAAGTCCTCCGGCTCATCATCCTCGATCTTGTCACCAAGACGATACCGCCGGTGCCAGCAGGCCATGATCGTTACATTGTCCATATCCGCTCGTGGGTTCATCGGCATTTCGTCCTGCTGGATGTGTAGGCAGTAGCACTTGCCCTCGTTCTCCCACTTCACCGTATCATCATCGTACAGGTTGAGAGAAGCCGGCTTGGCCTTTTTCAGTGCAAGCATTTCTATCCCTCCAATCAATCGTCGTCAATTACTTCGTCCACTGCTGAGGACGGGTGCTGCCAGTCGCAGTACCAGAACAGGCGCTCGGCCAATTCAAGACTTCCGTTACATTCCTCGATGAAGTCGTTGCCGGTGTAGCAGTTTCCGACCACTTCGTCAATAGTTTCATCATCAGTGATGCAGGTGCTTCGCGGAATCATGTTCAGATACACGTCCGGGATATAGATGATTTCATCCCCGGCTCTGAACTGATCCGCCTTGAAAATATCGCAATCCTGCCCGGGGACGAAGTCGAAGGCATCATCCATGGAGTAGCCGGCCTTCAAATGGTCCCGCAGTTCCGCTTTTGTCATGCCGCATCACCTCTCAATTTCAGGCCATACACGGGGACCCGGTTCTTCACGGCTCCGATCTCCCACCAGGACCCGTCTCCGTAATAGTCCTCAGCATAGACCGTCCGGCGGTCTGTGGTGACCAGGGCGCTGATCTGGCGCCCGGTGTAATCCCGGTATCTGAAGTTCTTCATGGCCGCCAGAATATCTACATCGTCGAGATCCGCACCCACGGCAGGCTCGACCTCCAGCGTTCCCAAGTAGAACCGCTCATTTTCCTGCCAGCCGCTTTCATCCAGAAACACGTCGAGCAGATACACCTCGAACTTCTGCTTCTTATCTTCGTTCATTGGCTCGCCTCCCTATCTCCGATAAGCCACTCCATACACTCCATCCTGCCAGGAAACTCCTCCGTCCAAGCGTGGCCGGTTTCATTGTCGATTCCGACGACTTCAATTCCGGTATCGAGCAGAAACAGTCCCCTCGGCTCCCGGGTGTTGATGATGTCCTCTGCCTCCTTCTGGCTAATACACCGATACCAGCTCCGGTCCTCATGGACTACACCGCACTTTTGGCAGGCCCAGACCGGAGTGCCAAACTCGTCGATCTGGATATTCCGAACAGTGAGTTCTCCGCAATCCGGGCAGACAACCGCTTCCAGAATCATCCTGCCACCTCCTTCTGGTATTCCTCCTCTGCCTTTCGCAGAGCATCGGCCAGCTCGAACGCCATTTCCTTGATGGCGTCCGCATCATCAATGAGGGTGCGGATACTATCCGGCACTCCCCTTTTCCCTCTGCTTTCCACCCACATCTCAGCGTGCTCGTCGGGGTCGAAATCGTATGCGTATTCCCGAACCTGCTCTGCCACACGGGCTTCATCGTTTCCCGTGATGGTGAAGATGAAGTCCTCCCCCGCCGGGCTGTACTTTTCAAACTCGATGCAGTCGTCGTAGATATGTACGGACCAGTCCAGCAATTCAGCGGCATCAATGAGCACATCCATTAACTTCGGCATGAACCTCACCTCCCTCGGGCTTGTAGAATTCTGCGGCCATATTATCGGCGCACATCTGGTCAATACCCATCCGCTCAAACCGGCGGTATGCCCGCTCCTTTTCCCCCTGGTCTCCGGCGGTCAGCAGGTCCATTATCAAATCGAACAGCATTTCCGAGACACCTCTTTTTGATACCAAACGGTAATCTAACTATATCTTTACTTTACGACACCGACCACCTAAGTCAATAGACCGGGCAAAAGTTTTCAAAAATATTCGGAACCGTTTATCTTGCTATTCAAGCATAGTCAGAGGCGAACTGAGCAAGTTCTTTCGTGGAGCCAATCTCCTGCCCAAACAGGTGGTTCTTCGGCACCAGCTCACACTCCCCCGTCTTCTTCTGGTGCAGGTAAACCGGGAACTCCTTCACAGCCTCCAGGATCTTCTCCATGCTTTTGGTGGAGAGATCAGAAAATATATCTTTAGGCACCTCGAAACCGTCTGGCTCCCCATCTCCGAAGTAGCAGCTGCACTGCTGGTAAAACCGGTCTTTCCGGTGGTTCCTTGCGTGGCGCATGGCCTGTTCATAACCGGTCACGCTGTCATCATCCCCATCTCCCCCTCCACCACTCCAGATCCGCCGGGTCAGCCGGAACGGGTCTCACCTGCACCAACTCGACATCCTTCCAGTTTCTCTTTTCATCCAGGCGGTTCCAGCCGTTGAACATGAACAGCTTTCCGTCCTTCTCGAAAAACTTATGAGTCGCCGTGCTTACATCCGGCGTAATATCCACGAACCCCGCATCTTCGATGACGGTGACGGCGTCTACATGGTGTCCGCTTTTTAGAACGATCATGGTGCCTCCTCCTTTCTTCCCTCCCGGAACTTTTCCAGTTCCTCTTCCCAATTTTCAATCCTGTCAATGTTGGTTCCACAGCCGGCACTTCTGCACAGATCTACCGTATCATTTTTTCTTATGATTCCGCTCAGAAATTCGTACTCTCCTTTATCGTGTCCTGTAAAACTGGAAACAAGTGCCTCGCTTGCTGCAAGGCGGAGCCGGAGATCGCAGTTTTCCATCCTCAATGCTCGGTTTTCGTAGATGATTTCTGCAACTTCGAGCATCATATTCTCCGCTTCTATGCGCCGAATATCTCTCTTATAGTGATTTACCATAAACCCCTCTTATTCAATCTCCCCACAGGCCATCAGCCGTCGGGTCTCCGCATCGGCCAGGTGATAGCGCAGCCACCAGTCCTCAAGCCGCTTCCATTCTTTCTCCTGTTCCCGCTCAAATCCTTCCCGGTCTTTCCGATCCATGGCATAGACGTACCCCTCGAACTCTCCCTCAAAGCAACACCAGTAGTCGGTCCAGATCCCCCGGGTGTGCCAGAGCAGATTCAGGATGGCCGTCATCTCCTCACGGCTTTCGCAGATGAACCGTGCCCGCCGGTATCCGAACTTAACGTCCTGCCAAGTCAAATGCAGACCGTGCTTTCTAGCAAACAGAGCCATCCTCTGTTCAAACTTTGGATTTTCCATAACATCACCTTCTTTTACCATCTGGTAATAAACAAGCATAGTAAGCCTCTAGCAGGCCGCAGAAGGCCCGGTATCTTTGGGTATGAAATTATACCACCCACTCCCTGTTCCTCCGTTCCCGGCCTTTTTCCGGGATTTTGCAAGGTCATACGAAGTTCAACTGGATTTCATCCAGCACCTCAATCAGAGTTGGTGTCTCCCGGACCTTCTCAATGTGGTGTGAAGCCAAGATCCGAGCCATCGCTGGACTCCTCCATCACATATTCCCGGTCCTTCTTGCAGAGGTCGATGGCCGCTTTCTTTGTTTTGCAACCTTTACGATCAGACAACTCAACATCGTCGTTGGAGTACGCTCTCCAAACAATCATCTTTATCCTCCTTTTCGTTAGGGCCGGATGGGAATATCGACTTTGTACCTGCTGATCTCGCAGTCCTCGTCGATGATCCCTTTCCGCTTCATGTCTTTCAGATCCTTTTCGACCTGCTCCTCGGTTCCTCCGATTTCGACGGATTTCCCGGTCCTCTAGTTGTAAACTCTTGCATAGGTCTTCTGGGTGAACACTTCCGCAGGTTCAGGTCCACTCTTCCTTTTATCCAGCAAGCTCGACATTGAACCGAACCCCCATTTCCATCAGCTTCTCTTTACCGTTGTGGGCGATGCACTCTTCAATCAGAGCGTTTACGTCATCTACGGTTCTGCCAAATCCGACCAGAACCAGGTGTCCTGACGGGTAAACAGCTACTACTGCGAACATCTTCTTCAACTCCTTCAGGTAGTTTGGATTTTCTACAATCTTATCTTAACAGACCCACCTGCGGTGTCAATATGTTTTCAATGATTTTATAAAATATTTTCCTATATACACGTTTTCGATATTAAAGACTGCTCGCGCCCGCCGCCAGAGACCGCTTAATTTCAAGAAGCTCAAGCAGGATGCTGTCGATTCTCCTGCTGATGTCCTCCTTCTTTTGGGCAGGGGCTTTCTTCTTTTCAGCAATAGACTCATCTTCTTGCGATGCTCGGCCTGCCTTGGTGGCACGATATGTAAGCACTTCTTCCAGGAGCCATTTCTTTGTCTCTTCTGGGCATGTCGTGTACTTCACCAGTCGCTTTCCAACGCCGCCTGTCACGAAGTTCAGCTTTACCCGCCGGTATCCCTGTGTGGTCTTGACCGGATACTCAAGCTTCGACGTAACGATGTCCGGCCGGTCGCTCGTATTCCGCTCCATCCACTTTGTCGGGGCCTTGATTCCACAGGCTTTCAGAATGTCAACAGCAGAGAAGTATGTCTTATCTCCATGGACAAGCACCCGAATCGTATGGGCTGTGCTGCTGATCTCCAGTGCATTGTCATCGAGGTCGCTTCTCTCAATCATTTTTGTCCCCTCCTTTTTGCTTCATTGGCTGCAAACACCGCGTCGCAGACCTCCATGTGGCCGCTCAGTTCCTCCAGTTCGACGATGATCTTCTGGAGCATATCCCGGAGGCCGTAAAAGGCCATCGTCCCCACTTCTCTCTCCCGTTCATCCGGGGCTTCATCTCCTACATCTACAAGGTGGAGGAAGCTGCGCTCAAAAGCCTCCAGGAGAGCATCTGCTTTCGCTGCATCATTTCTGATTTTATCCGGCGTTACCATATACCTGTCATCCTTTCAAAAGTTCAGGAAATCACCGGTTTCTACCGATATTCATTTGATTTCCTGTAATCTTATCGTAATATACCTAGCGTCTAAGTCAATAGAGCCAGAAAATGTTTCCTATGCGGTAATTTGTAGTACCATTTGGTATCCATACGACAAACAGAGCCCCAGGTCATTTCCTGTGGCTCCGATTATTTCAGTCTTCGGTTGCGCCCAGAGCAGCCCTAATCATGGCTGTCATCATGCGGATCTGGCTCGGGGTGGCATTTTTCAGCAGGTCGGTCAGTTCATCTAAATCGGTAGCGCCAGACCCCTCCAGCACATCGGCAAGCAGGTAGCTCGGCGATACCCGTAGCTCTTTGCAGATCGTCACAAACACCGGCAAGCTAGGTATCTTAGCCCCAGATTCTATCTGCCGCATATAAGTATCATTGATGTTGCACAGCTCAGACAGGCGTTCACTCGTTATGCCTCGGTCCTTCCTCGCTGCATTGATTCTCCGCCCAAGTAGCTTGTCACCCACTCATAGCACCTCCTAACTGTAATCTAACAGTATATATTTCGTGCTCTTTTAGACTACAATCCGATTGACGGTCATAATAGCCACTGCTAGAATACAGTATGTAAGCCTATGGACTACACAATATTGAACGGAGGTCAAATTTATGGGTTGGAGGTACAGAAAGAGCATCAACCTGGGAGGGGGATTTCGGGTTAATCTGAGCAAGAACGGCATAGGGTATAGCTGGGGCGTCAAGGGCTACCGGATGACCAAAACCGCAGATGGCCGGACGCGGCAGACCGTGTCCATACCGGGCACCGGAATCAGCTATGTCGAGGAGCATGGGAAGCGGCCGGCAGGCCATCAGGCGGGTGCTGCACAGCAGCAGCGAGATCCGATGGCGGACTACACCGGCGCTCAGAGGGTGACTTCTGCTGATGCCAACACACTCCGGTCCCCCGAGTACGACGAGCTGTTCAAGGAAGTCAAGAGGGTCAAGCTCCTGCGGACTGTACTGATCGTGCTGGCAATCCTGACTGTGGCGGCTACTCCGGTGTGCGTTCTCTGCCTGGTGGCGCTGGCAGCCCTCTTCATCAAGGGCCGCCCATCCATCATCTACGAGTTCGAGGATGATGAGCAGGTGAAGTGGGACCGGTTCTCCGCTGCCTGGAGAGCCGTGGCTGCCAGCCAGTCCTTGCAGGAAATCACCCTCACCGCCACCAGCAAAAACTCCAGGAAGACCGCCGGCATCAAGAACGCAGTTGATACCATGAAGATCTCCGCCGGCGGCAAGCTCCCCTGGTATCTGAAAACGAACATCTCTCCGGTGGTATTCAAGCTCCAGAATCAGCAGATGGCCGTCATGCCGGACCGGCTCCTCATCTTCGGCAAAAAGCAGTTCGGCGCTTTGGATTACAGCGAGATCAAGTTTGACATCTCCGCTTTCGGGTTCCTGGAGGGCGGCCAGGCTCCTACCGATTCCGAGGTGGTGAAGATGGTATGGGCCTATTCCAATAACGACGGCTCCCCGGACCGCCGCTACGCCAATAACAAGCAATATCCCGTTCTGAAGTACGGCAAGATCATCGTCACGTCCCAATCCGGCTTGAACATTCAAATCATCTGCTCAAACGAATCGGCATCCGACGCACTGAACACCATCATCAACGGCCCGGAGGAATGAGCGCATGGATATGAAACACAAGGTCCTGAGTGGCGGCGAGCTTTTCGAGTTTGAAGGCTCCCCGCTTCCGGCATCCATCAAAGATTTCTGGGCGTGGTCGATGTCCAGGCTCATCGCAGACGGCCCCAGGGGCGACCTGGCCGAGTTCATCGTCAACACCGCTCTGGGCATGGACATGAGCGAACCGAAGCGTGGCTGGGGCGAGTGCGACATTCTGTATCCGCACGAAGGCAAAACTATTCACATCGAGGTCAAATGCTCCACACGCCTTCAGGCATGGGAGCGGCCCTCTCCCCCAAAGCCGGTGTTCTCCATCGCCAAAACGCTCAACTGCGACATCGAGGACACCGGAGACGGATACCGGTACATCGGCCGTGACGGTTCCCCGCCCATCCGGCGGTCCGACATCTATGTGTTCTGCCTTTTTTCCGAGCAGGACCGCAGCGTAGCAAATCCCATGGTGCTGGATCAGTGGCGCTTCTACATCGTCCTGACCCGGACCATCGACGATCAGCTTGGCGATCAGCGCAAGATTTCCCTGAAAGGGTTGGCCCGCATTGGCGCCGTAGAGTGCGATTACGGAGGTATCCGGTCAGCGGTAGACCGCATGGCCGACAACATCAAGGGCGCAGAGGCTTAGCCTCTGCGCCCTTGATGTTTTTTGTACCTATTCTCTTGTAACCTCCTGCTTGCACCGGAAGGAATATTTGTTATCCGGCCAGCTGATAAGTTATATTTATTCTACGGTCATAACTACCGGCATTTATAGGGGCAACATACAAATCTACAATATTATTCGCTGCGGAGGTGGCATTTCCAAAAGGATTTATTACGGCGGAATACCTCACGGCAGTAGCATCAGTTCCAAACGGAATAATAGAACCAGAGGCCGTTTCCTTAACGAACCTTACTGAATTTGTTGTGGATCTAACTCCCGAAAAATCTATGACAACCTCCAAATCCTGCGGCGACGTGCTGCTGTTCGGGCGCAATTCAAATGGCTTTAGGCCAAATGATTCAAGTGTGACAGATATAGATTTCTCGGTCGTGGTGGGGGTATATCTGTTAATGTGACCGTTAGACCAGCTTGCGTTGGAAGGAATCACACTAGCAAAAAAGTGATCGGGCAAAGTGATATAAGCTCCCAATTTTTTGAATGCTTCAGCAAAAGAACCAGAGCTGTCATACTGTTGAATTGCCCAGGTTATGGCGTTTTCAAGTTGGGTTTCTGACATATCCTTTGACCCAACAGAATTCAATCGTTCATATATCTTCCGAATGGTAGCGGAGCCTCCGTAAGCCACATCAATAGCCATCGGAAAAACACCGTTTCCGTACTTTGTATCTTGCATAGTGGTTTCCGGGCTAGAAAGATATTTCTCGAATTGTCCCTTTGCTCTGGTTATAGAACCAGAATATTTAGCGGCGAACCAAACTGCCGCAGCCTCCTTAAACCAACCATTTTGTTTAAAGTATGCATTTTGGACCGCGTGAAAATACTCATGAGCAACCGTTTCTTTATCCTGTGCAGATAGACCATTGAGATTATAAATTTTGATGTAACTCCATGAAGTGTTTGAACTATCATTGGAATGATAAGTTTCGCCATTCGCCTCACTATTAGTGTTAGAGGTAAGATAAACCTGAAGTGTCGAGTATCCGCTTTGATTTATCGGCGCGTTAAACCCTAAACTTGACGACTTATTTCTGAGTGTAGATAAATAATTGAGAGTATTCTGTGCAACTGTCTTAGTGACGGTGTCGTCATAATGAACTGTGAAATAGCTGTTGCTGACAGAATTCGGGTATTCAGCCTCAAGGTCTTCATCATCACTAAGTTCTTCAGGGGTCTGAATCAAATTTTCAATTTCTATTTTTAATGATGCCGGTGCAGTTTGATATTCATCCGACTCATAGAACTCAAGAATTTCACCTACGATGGGGGTGGAACAAATCGAACCGCTTGTTCCATCCTCGTATATCTCAATATACTTTTCAATTCGCTCTACTTCATCTATCGCCCCCACATCATAGAGCAGTTCGACCTTGCCAATAGCATCTAACTCTGGAAGATCAACATTGGAAGATACGTTGTACGAGATATCTCCATTTAGGTTTACAGTTCCGCTTATCTCAACGATATCATCGTTTCTGGGAAGCACCTGATAAGTTGGCTCAAACTCGTAGACGGCATATACTTCTTCGCCGTCAGCATTGAAGAGCATGATCTCTGGATATTTCAAGCTGTCGGCTACTATCTCTGCTTCATCCACAATAGATAGTGTAAAGATATCTGAAGTGATTTCAGGTGAGTACAGGCTGGTATGGTGGCTGATACCATAGCCATCAGGCAGAGAATCTACCTGTACCGTAATGGAAAAGACCGACGAGGGACGATCAAATGTAAAGATACCATTCTCATCTGGATAAACTGAAAAAGCATATTCCTCACTATATATGGTGTAAGATTCATCTGTTTCGATAGGAGTGGACTGATATACTTCAATTTCAATCTCGCCTAAGTTCAAAAGTTTAGGGCTCTCTGAATCCACGATAATCGTCCCGGTAAAAGTGGATTCACCCAAATCATCAACTGCATATGCGTTTGCAGAGAGCAGCAGGACGAGAGCAAGAATAACGCATGTAACACGTCTGATCTTATTCGTCATGGTTTTTTTCCTCCTTAACTTCGTTCACATATTGTTCTAATGCAGAGTAGACTGTCTCCTTGGAGTCTCCATTTTTGAAGTACCGGTGCCCCGCAGGCGGCAGCAAGTTCATGTCAAAGGCCATTACTTCATCGTCTGTCCTAGATACAATCTCTACAATGGGCTCTGCGTCAAACTGACCATCAATAATCGGAAGTAATTGCCATGTGCTTAATTCAAATATTTCTATACTGGAAGGGATATCAAGGACATCTTCTCCTTCAATATTTTGGGTGTAGCCAATATTATTTTCCCCTACTTCCTCAACAAACATCATACACTCTGGACTATCCTTAAATACTGTTGGAACGATTTCTCGTCCATACACAATCATAGAATCAACATCTTCAGACAAAGATCTCAGCGATTCAATGACAGATTCATCCAATCCCGCGATGTCGATCCATAGGAAAACAGTAGAATTGGGTTCTACCCATTCATCATTTCCGCATGTTGACGGTGCCCGAAAAAAGATGTGTTCGACTGTGCAATCCACGACGAGAAATTCATCGCCTTGGTAGCCCCCGTCATAGATGTAGTCAAAAACACGATTGACCGTTACATCGCAGATAGTAAACGCCGGATCGTACTTCAACAGATAGAGCTCACTGAGATAGGGAGAACGCGAAGAATCTGGTGATGGAGTGCTTACACTTCCTTCCGCATGACATCCACATAGTACAGTCAAACAAATTATGAGTTCAACTAAAATGGGCCAAATAGACATGCGACGCATTTTATTCCTCCAGGCACATGGGCGTGGTTCTTTAGTCTCCAATTTGGGTCCTATTTTTGCTTTTCTGCTGCGGCTGTGCAACTAGCCTTACTTGCCCATTGGCTTGCTCCTCTCTCTGCCCGCGTGGGTGTGGGCCAAAATCATTTATCCTTTGGCAACATAATATCAGGCTTGACAAGTTTTGTCAATTATTCCCATGAATAATTGTGTAATTTTACAAATAACTAGCAAATAAAGTTTATGTCAACTCTTGAAACAATTTGTTACGCTCAAAATGCCTTCTATCGGCCTATTATGGTAAAGGAGGTAACGGCCTCCTCCATCTTTACCAGCGGCGTCAGTAATCGCTTCCTGGCCCGAGTTGAAGTTGGCCGCCCTGGAACGCCTCATATAACGTCCGCTCGTTCCAATCAACCAGCTTCGGCAAGAACAGCTCGTCCATAGTGGCCTGCTCGGTCTCCACCAGAGCGATTTGCGCCGCAATCCAGTCTTTGACGTTTCTCCAGGCAATGCGCTCTGCCTGCGCTGGGTCGCACTTTGTCCGTTCCTTTGCCATTACAGACAACACGCCATCGGGCTTTGCCTCCAGTCGGAAGCCTCGTAACATACCGCAGCAGTCAAGGGCGAAGGTGACGGCAAGTACCTTGCCGTCATCTCCATAATCCATCATCACCTTCCTGGCGCCATGGGCTGCCAGAATCCCCTGGATCTCTCCCACAGTCTGAACCGCCGGGACCTTTGTGGTGTAATTCTTTATGGGCACCTCACTCAACCTCCTCCTTGCACCAGGAGGCAAAAGAGGCCAGGGACATGTTGTGCTGCTCTCCGGCGGTTCTGTTCTTCTTGTTTCCGTCTCGGACGATCTCGTACCTCATGTTCTCATCACACCCCTGCCCATCGTAGAGCTTGTACTGCGGCCCGATGTCAACGACCTTTCGGAGCCGCCCCTTTCCGTTGGAGTAGGTATGCCCGATCTTGATGTCAGACTTTTTCACTTAAACTACCCGCTTTCTCAATTTTCTTTTGGCATTGGGTGCAGAGCCGGGCATTGCCCGGTACTTCCTCAGAAATACCGGTGGGCGAAATCCACTTCCCGCAGAAAGTGGACCAGTATCCGCCCAAGCCGTTCCCGCTACCTTCCACAATAATATGGGCGATTTTCTTCTTTGTGGTGCCGTATTTCATAGCGCCTTCTCCTTGTCCATTCTTGCGGTACACTCAGGGCAATGCTTATATAGGCTGGCTTCTGCCTCTTCCTCGCTTGAGGTGAGCGGGATTTCAAACCCGCATACGCTGCACCGCTGGTACGGTGCCCAATGCTCAAAATGAATCTCCCAGCGGCCGTGCCGCTCCGGCTCTCCTACATCAGAGCCGGTGATTCTGAACGGCTCCATGTCCCCATTCCTGGGATTCAGACAGGCTCTCTCCGCTTCGTCCCGGCGGGCAAACAAGGCCCGGTGCCGATTGCTGGAAGCCCAATAGGTGTAGACCGGCTCCTTCGTATCAATCTTCCGAAGGCCCCAAAGCTCATGTCTCATGTTCCCGGTGCCTCCCTATCCAGAAACTGCACGGTTTCTGCCGGGCAGCTTACGATCCTGCCATCCTCCAGTTCGATAATGGCGGTGGTGAAGACCCCGGGGCCGCCGTCAAATTCCTCATAGTTATTGCCCCAGCAGTGGTATCTGCCGACTACGTCCACCGCTTCTCCCTTCTCGTAGACAACCGCTTTACATGGACGCAGCCCCTTCACCGGTTCGTCGTTTCTGGTCGGACCCTCCAGCCAGCTATGAAAATTCGTAATCTGATCCACCAGCTTTTCAGGGTGTCCATCAAATCGGATGGCTCGGTCGTCGATGTAGCAGATCGCCGGAGGCTTCTCCATCATCACGTCATCAACAATGATCCCGTTGTCCCGGAGAAAACGTCGGACAGCCCCCATTCCTTCGGCGGTTGAGCACCGGGTCGATACGACCACTACCCTATACCCGAGTTGGCGGAGTTTTGTAATTGCTTCCCCAATTCCGGGGACCGGCGGGTCGGGGATCTCTGCTGTACCTTTCCAGCCGGACGTGTAGCTGTGGATGACGCCGTCGAAATCAAATACAACAGTAGGCTTGTAGTCCATCTCTGATACCTCCCTCAATCCCAGCGGTCTAGCTTGTAGATGGTGGTGCCGATGTCCGTAGTCACCCGGAACTGGGCGTTCCAGTTTAGCCCCTTCTGGAGCCGGACGCCGCAGGCGGATGCCTCATCTGCACCGCCGAGCTTTTCACTTTTGGAGTACGCCTCGATGGTGGACCGCACCTCATGCAGCTCCGACTTCAACACCTCCGGGAACAGGGCGAGGCCGGTACTCCTACGGTCCCGGTCCTTTGCACCATTCAGGATGAAGATGACGCTTGCGCCTCTGTGCTCATATCCAGGCTGCCAGAGGTTCGGCTGCAAAGTGACTCCGGTGACCTCCACATAGCCACGCAACAGGTTCCATCTGGACGGGGTTGAGCCGCCAGAGTACACATACCAAGAGAAGGGGTTCCGGTTCTCCTCCGTATCCCACAGGATGATAGGAGGCGCCTCCTGGTCCTCGGCGGTCAAGATTGCCGTGTAGCATTCCTCCTTCCCGGGCACATAGAACTCGATCTTTCTGGCAGAGCCCAGAACCGTCCGCCGGAACTTCTCCCAGGTGATGGTCACGGTCGGCCCGCTCATTGCGTTCGGACTCTCCCGCTGCTGCTCCTTGGTGGCTACCCGGGCGAATACGCCAGCGGATACCCCTCCCGCCTTCTTGACCGGAATCGGTCTCCAAATCGTCTGGATCTCATCCAAGCGGGCATAGCGCCGCTTCAGAGAGTTGGCAATACCTAGCTTTTCGACGATCCTCTCCGCCTGGGCCACATTCCCGGCAGAAGGGGCGGCCTGCGGCCGCTGGTACTGGAGCGGATTCATCTTCTCGGCGAACTTTCGGCTTACGGTGTTGAAGTCATATCCGGCTGCTATGTCATCCAGCAGGGTCCCGATTACGTTGGAGGAGATATGGCAGAAGCCGACCGGTGCCGTGGCCGCCTTGTACCAGATGATGTTCCGGGTGGCCCGCTTCTCCTTCACCAACTGGAGCACTTCCAAGAACCACTCAGCCATGCCCAGCACATTCTCGCTCCGGTACAACGCCTCGGATCGCAGCAGGTTCACGGCGGTCTCCACGGTTTCGGTGCGGTACTTCCCGATTGCAGAGGCCAGGAGCCCATAGTCCTCAGCCTTCTCGGCGGCCTCCTGAAATGCGTTCTTCAGCCGCTTGCGGTGTACCATGGGCTCCGGGACCTTGACGGCCATGTGTTCCCAGCTTCCAGTCATCGGTGTTCCGAGCTGCCTTTCAGAAGTGATGAATACGCCGGTGACCGTAGCGGCACTCACCTTCCGCCGGATCTTTTTCACGGCCTCGGAGAAGAAGGCCGGGGCCTTTTCAGGCCACATCACCGGCGTCTGCTTTCCGGTCTTCTCGTCAATTTTGACCAGCCCACCATACCGGTTGACGAAATGCCGGCAGGCATTGCAGTTGTAGTGCTGGCGGGCCTCCTCCGGGATGCCATCCAGCAGCAGGCCGTACAGGTCCCCGGCGTTCGTGGTAAAGAGCGGGGCACTCCCGTCCTTTGTGCTCTTGTCGAACTCCTGGCGGATGCCGGCAAGCAGCTCTCCGTACCCGTCGTTCTCCCGCTGGGTGTCAACCTCATTCATTGAAATGATGTCTTTCATATCTAACCTCCATTTCCTCGGCGCATTGGCACCGGCTTTCATATTTCTTCTGGCTCCCAATCCCAAATGCCCTGCTTCCCTCTGGCGGGTATAGGCTTTTCAAACAGTAGCGGGTTAGAGAGAATCCATCCATATCGCCCCGGGGACCAGTTGCCAAACGCCCTTTCCCGGGGCGTATCCAGTGCATAGCCTTCCAGTTCCTCCAAGGGCAGGCAGTTCACCAGCGTTACCTTTCCGACAACCGCCCCATACGGTAGGTTCAGGATGTCGTTGTCGCCGTGCAGGCCAGCTTCGGCGAATATATCCATCTTCTTTCCGTCCATGCCCATAAAGAACATATCGGGGCGGAACTTACCGGCGTGAATCGCCAGGGGCCCCCGGTAGCCCGTCTTCCAACTTCGAGTTTCCACGCTCTTGAGCGGCCTTCCATTCTGATCCAAGGAGACAATCAGGCTGGCCCACGGTTGCCGAATCGTGATTGTCTTCATCGGCACTCTCCTCCTTCCATAACTTCTTTTTGACGCCGGTGGTCAGTCTCCCCAAGAAGGTTTCGTCAAGCCATCTTCGGCACGGGCTATCATGATACCGGTTCTCCCTGTCGGTCTTCCGAATCACAATGTCAGGGCCAACCAACCCATACTTTCCGCCCGGCAACTCGACAACCTGTGCCCCAGGCCAGAGCGAGTATGGGAGCTGCCCACTTGCTTCATACAGGCAGTTCATCCACGGCTTCCCTTCGGGCATCCCCTCCGTCAATATCTTTTGGCTGCGCCTGATGTCCTTGCAGCCCAGCCGTTCAAGAGAGACTATAAGCTGCTGGAGGAATATCGGGGTCCCATCACAGAGCGAGAACAGGTAGAGGCGCCCATTCTCGTCGATGTAGGGCTTGTACTCACTCATTTCTTTTAACCTCCAAGCGGACAGTAGCAATGATGTCATCAATCATTGTCGTCTGCCCGTACAGGACGGTCGGAAAAGCCTTGGTGTCCGACGGGAGGACCACAATCACTTTACTATCCTTGTCTCCGATGATGAGGTTGCCTTTGCATCCTCTCTGAATAATAGTAGCTCGGGGGAACATCCGCTTCAGGGCTACCGCATCCGTCAAATCATCGCTGTGGTGACATTTTTTGTCTCCCCTGTTCAATGGCTTCAATTTGATTTTCATACGCCTATCTCCTTTGCTCGTATCGGTAGTCATGGTCATCCAGACAGAACGGGTCTTTCACTCTTCCGTTGCATCTGGCCCAGATTGAGTTCTGGCTGATAAAGTTCTTCTGAGCCGCCTCCCTGGCCGAAGCGTAGATCGCTACCACCTGCCCGTTTCGATCAACCTTCTCCACCGCCCGCCGCCTGGATCTGCATGAGATGCGCCCGCACGCCTTTAATGGCAGGAACTTCAGGTTTTCCAGTTCGCAGTCGAGCTTGGCTCCATTTCGATGTACGATCCCGTATCCGGGCCGCCGGCCGCCCATAAAGGCATCGGCCATGAGCCAGACAAGAGGCACCTCGATTTTGCGGTTGTCCGTGCTTCGCATCTTCACCATGGCCCTGGAGCGTCCGCCTCCGATGTAGGGCTTCAGGGTGTACCAACTCCCGTCCTCAAGCTGCTTCTGGACGCATCCCTTCCGGTTTATGCGATACGGCCACCGGTATCCGCTGATGGCGACCCACTCATCCGTTCTTCCCATTCTGGTCCGCCTCATCGAGATAGGTGGCCTGGAGATCGGCGATATGAAGCATGACGGCGAGGCTGTACCGCTCAAAAGCCTTGCCTGCATTCTGCTTCTCCCCGTCTTGCCATGCCGCCATGTGGAAACGAATGGCCACAGCCTCCTCCCTGGTCAGCTTCATATAGGCAGAGGCGATGTAGACGCTCTTTTCGCCATGACCGTAAACGAAGTCCTCGTCAAACTTGTAGACCATGACAGTCTCCCAGATGAAATCGCCGAGGTCATCGTGCTTGACCTGCCACTTCTGGGCCTTCTTCACCTTTTCGGGATCGTAGGTCTTCTGGTTCTTCGGCTCCTGCTTGTAGCATCCGACTTTACAGATGTCGTGGAGCAGACCGCAAATGGCAATCTTCTCCTCGTCCTCGTCGGACAGGATGACGGGCCCGTCGGTGTCCCTGGCGAGCTCGTTACTGTAAAGCTCCCGCAGCCGCTCATAGACGTGGACGCTGTGCTTCACCAAGCCGCCCGGCTCCGAAAGATGGAAGCGGGTCGAGGCCGGTGCCGTAAAGAAGTCGGACTTCTCCAGCCAGGCCAGAAGCGCATCTGCCCCGGGGCGCTTGATGTGGTCATTGAAAATCTCGATAAACTGATCTTTCATTTTTCTGTGCCTCCTGTATCAATCATTTTCTGTTCCGCCTCGTCCAGGCGGTAAATCAAATCTTCCACGATGCGCTCGAACTGATTTCCCTGGCGCCAGACATCTGGGTCGATCTCCCAGGGCATCAGTTTTACGCAGATGATGAAATCTCCTCTCCTCGCCCTCAAAGTCATCACTTGTCGTTCCTCGAAACTCATGGTGAGCTCGGCGCCCGCCTTTGATGCCTTCAGGACGATAGCTTTTAGGTCTACTCCAATTCCGGCCATTCGATAAACTCCCCTTCCTCGTTCAAATCTTCATCTGTGCCGCCGATACAGAGGGCTTCTTCGTTCCCGTTGAAGTCTACGCCCCGAAGCTCCACGCACGGGTTCATCCAGCAGCCGTCAAGGAATACGTCAACGGCTCGGTCGGCATCGTGCTCGACCTGGATGGTGGGCTCCCCCTGCTCCCGCTGCCAGCTTGTCTCATCGGCGCAGATCACGAAATGGTCATAGCCAAGGCCAGCGATCCGGCTTACAGCCTCCTCGGCGCTGTTGATGGGCGTGTACCTCATTCTGCTCCCTCCTGCTTTCCGAACATTTCTTCTGCGATACGGCCATACTCCCGGAAGATAGCGTCAAAAGCTGCCTCCCAGGCAGCACCATGCTCGCTCTCGATACCGACGACCACATGGGCCAGTTCGTGCGCTAGGACCTCCACGGCATTTGATACCCGGAGGTTGGCATCTACCGCTACAAGGATGGAGCCGTCCTCACAGAATTCAGTGAAGCCGTAGCCCTGCTCAGACAGCTCATCATCCTCAATCCCCGGTTGCCACTGTACCTCGCAGTCCTTACCTGGGTACAGGTTCTTAAATGCCTGCCACACCATCGCAAACGGGTCATTTACAAACGGACTTTCCATTTTCGGTCACGCCTTTCCTTGTTTTGATAACGGGAACGGTTCCCCGCAGATCATGCAGAATCTCGCCCCGGGCAGGTGCTCGGTGTTGTGGCAGACGGGGCATACATACCGCTTCCGCTCCCCCTGTGCCGCTCGGCGCTCAATGCAGGCCGGACACATACACTCTTCAGCCACGATGGCCTCGACCGTGTCCTCATCGTTGCAGGCAAACCGGTCAATGTTGTAAATCCAGCCGTGGCTCCTTGCAATGCGGTCGCTACGCCTCCACCAGCCTCTGGCAATCATCCCTTCGACGCTGCCGCTCTCGTCGATGTTCGGGTGTACGCTGACGCCGAGACCGGTCCTATGGTCTTCGGCCCAGGCGATCCCGGTCACGGCATCCCGGAACAGCTCCACCCCAGGTTCGATTTCACGGATAAACTGGCTCATTTTCTACCCTTCCCTTCATTCATCATCCAGTGGCGCCACTTCTCTGATTTTTTGAGCCGGATGGCGGGGTCCGGCGTTTCACATACAGTGAACAGGTCTCGCAGGGCGTCGGCCATTTCAACGCTTTGCTTTACGACCATCCTTTGGAGCCGTTCAACTTCGCAGGTAAGACCCTGCATGGTCCTCTCCCTACAAGCAGTCCTGTTTCTGCTCGGGCAATCGTTGCAGTCTTTCAGGTCGCAGCACTTCGCAGAGTAAATTAAATCCTGGACATTCATCGAATTCTCCTCTCAGATCAAAATCCGTTCCAGATTTGCTTCCCACAGTATTCAAAGCACTCAGCATCGTTACAGTCCTCGTCGGTCAGGTCCATGAGCCGCTTCCGGCACCGGCTGATGAACAGGTCGCTGTCCATGGGTGGCTTCGGGTTCTTGTCCCGCAGCAGCTCATCAGATGCAGGGCCGATGACTGCATCCCGGCGCCACAGGAAAGAATTTTCAATGGAAGGCTCCTCCGTTCTCCATTGCCAAATCGACAATGCCTTTCTTGAGTTCGTCCAAGCCATCAAGGACCTGCCCTATCGTTCCCTCGATACTTCCATATCCGTCGTCGTCAACAGAACAGGCAATCCAGCGTGGGTATGCCGGCGGAGTGTACTCATGGGCGCTGGCATCCGCATTGAAGACGGCCTCCCGGACAGCGGCCAGTTCCACGTCGCTCGATACAAAGTACCACTCCCACGCGAAATCCGGGTCAATCCATTGCGGAGAGTAGGTGAAGTGCGGCAGCTTTGCCACAATAAACTTGGAGTTCCTTTCAGCGCAGTCCTGCTCATATTGCCTGCAATCCTGCGCCGTTTGAAACTCCGTCCCGTCATCAGCGACGAATATCCGCTTCTCGACCTCGATCTTTTCTACCCTTTCGGTCATTTCAGCACCTCCATTTTCCTAAAGATTATCTTTTGTTGCCGATTGGTAATTTCCGGGCAAATTAAAATCTCCTGTCCTGCCGGAGATATTGCTGTATTGTCGGCATTCTGTTTTTCCAGAGATTCAGGTATCCATCTCGTATCAGCGGCGACGCCCCATAATGCTTCTCGAACAGGCCGACAACCGCATTGTACTTATCATTCAGCTCCCGCAGAACAGACACTGCCGCCCGGTCCGTATTGACATTTCTGGCCTTGAGCATATTCTTGGACTCATCGTTCAACTCCAAAACGAACTGATTGATGGCTGCCTGCACTCTTTTCTCGTCACCGCAGGTCATCTCTTGCCGGTGCTTCTCAAAATACTGTCTGGCTTTCATCTCGTTTTCCCCTTTCGTCTTGCTCGGCACCGTGCCCACCGCTCCCGGCGCTCCTCTTCGTATAGGTGGGCGATCTCCGCATCATCCTCATACTCAGGCAGGCTTTCAAGCCATTTCTGGAGAAATGGGATGTGCGGAAATACGAAATCGGCAATCAAGCAGCCGGCCCCCAGTATCACTAGAAACACGCACAGGATCGCCAGGTTGATAACCAGGTCAGCCATGAATTCAGGATTCATACGGTTCTTCCCTCCCTCAAAGCAGATATGGAAGTTCGTATTTAACGAAGTTAGCTTCCATTTCCGCCGCCTCAGCGTCCAGATCCACGCTCCAGGCAGCAAGGTATTCGTCCCGGGCGGCCTTGTTGCTCCAGTTGTCCTTGTGTAGCCCAGCAGTATCCATGACCATGTATCCATCGGTGTCAATCTCATAGATGCGGGAATTGTGGGTTTTCTCCCACTCCTTTTCAAGTGCAATGTCTTCGGCTTCGGCCTTGAATATGTACTCGACCACACTATGGTCGAAATCGTAGCGGAACAGCTTCCCGTCCAGTTTATAGGGCTTACTCTTCATCCTCATAGCCTTCCTCATCATATTCGTAATCGGTGTTGATTTCGACCATGCGCCCGTCAGGCAGGCTCACGGTGAACAGCCCATTTTCGGCGATGAACTCCGCCTCTCCGGGCATCTTGAAGATTTCGCCGAGCCGGCCGCCCTGCGGCTCCTTCTCTCTGGATACCAACTCCAGGGGAACCAAACCGATCACACCCGCATCGACGGGGAACTCGGCCCCATCGCTTCCGAGGTAGCGACCGTCTCCGTATGCTGTTCCTGCGACGGCCACCTCAAGTCCCGTGTCTGGGTCCTTAAATGTGCCGTCTACAAATCCATGCTGGTCTCCCCAGACTCCATGATAGAGCCGGTCATCAAGGACATAGCAGATGTCTCCAATGTAGAATCCAATGTCGGAACGTATCTTTACTGACACATTCATCTTCGTATCCCCCTTCACCAAGTAAAATCAGCTTCGCAGAGGCAGCCGATCCAGTAGGACGGACCGGGGTTGTGCCGGTACACGCCGCTTTCGAGCCTCTGCTTCACTTCCTCGATCTTGGACTCCCGCTCCTCCGGGTGCTCCTTGAAAAACTTTCTGGCATCCTGGCGGCCACGCTCATAGGCGTCACCGTCGAAAGCCTCTCCCATGATGGCCCGGAGGGCAAATGCACTCATCTTCGCAGTGTTCATTACTTTTCCTCCCAACTCCCAGTGAACTGATTGGCCTCAAAGATTTCAGCTTCGGTCATCGGCCTCGACAGGTAGTAGAAAATCTGGGGGCCGCCATCCAGGTTATCCCGGTCAGCTACTCTCACGGTCACCTCTACGGTGTGCCTGAAGTTGTTCCGGCGGATCTCGCAACTCTGGCCAGATCTCACAATTTTCACGGTCAGTTCAAAAAGTTCCTCCGCCTGACGTTCGTTCAGGTCAGTTTCTTCGCTATGAAATCTCCAGGAATTCACGAAGTTCTTTTTCGCCACATATCCGAGAGCTTTCAGTTTCTCGACCGTTACTTCTGATCTTTTCATATCGCTCTTCCTTTCGGTTATGGTATTTAATTACCGTAACTTAACTATACATTACCAACTGGCAAAGTCAAGATAATTTTCTTTATTTTTAGAAAAATTTTTACTTATAAACGGTTTAGGTGATTATGCTCGTAGAAGCCCTTAGAATCAGTTTTGGCGGGTTTTACGCTCGAAGGTATAAGTATATCTGGAGTTTCTAAAAAGCCCGTGAGAACATTTTGTAAAATGCAGACTTTGAGAATTGGGCATTATGTATATTGATTTTCCCTGCGGTGTTGTTCCCAAAGACAGAGATGCTTGACTCTGGCATTTTGGTATGCTAAAATCTGTTTCAGCCCTGCTTCATGCGATTTCCGTATTTAATGAGAGCTCCCTGCTTAACCGCCGGAGCCAAAAAATATTGCAGGGCAAAGCACCCATGAAAGTGGGTGCTTTTTTATTGACAATACAGAGCCATTCCTGTATGATACGGGGCAGGTGATGAATATGTTCAAGAAAAAACCAGAAAAAGCGGATTATAAACTCTTATGTCACTTCCTCAGAGGCTCCGCAGCCGCTTTCTCCCTGTTCGCACTTGAAAGCGAGGGAGAGTTCATGGCTCTGGCTGCCAAGTTTGAAGCGAATCAGGCCACGGACGACGACCGCAAACTGGTCCTTAGAATCCTTCAGGATGCAGTTACGCACTTCAGGCAGTCGCCGGACTCTGATGAAAAGCCTTTCGGACTGCTGGAGGCTGGTCTCCTGATCCAGCAGATGGAGCTGGAGCTGAGAGGCGAATTTATCTGATATCAGGCGCATCACAACTGAATTTCTCGACGAAATGCGAAAACACCCCCACTCAGCCGTTCGGCTAAGTGGGGGTGTTTTGGAGTCTTATCTTTTTTTGGCCTTCCGCTTTCCGTTTCCTTTTCCATGCGGAGTCCCAATTTTGTTTTTCATCACAAGCTGATTGACAAAGTCAATGGAGCCCACCGAAGGGCAGCGGTATGTAAAGATCGTCCTCCCGTTGTGATTCGTGACGGCAAAATCACCCCGGCCGATGATGTCCATACCGACCAACATCCCTATCGGCTCTCCTCCGGCGGTCTGTGAGCCGATTTCAGAGTCAATCACGATGATCCCTTCAAAATTCACATTGTTTGGGAGCATCGTGTCCACACAAAAGGTGTCTACTTCTTTACTGCCCGTCGGAGTTGCTACTATTTGCTTCCCAATCGGTACGAGTTTCAGGTCCTCCGCAACGCTATGGGAGATGGCACTCATTGTAGCTCCAGTATCCCAAAGAGCACGGACCGTAACCTTTTGTCCGTTTGCCGAGATGCAAACTTCGTTGTGCAGCTGCATCAGCAGCCCATCCGATCTCGTCGAAAATGCATGACAAGGGTCCATATCCTACCCTCTCTCTTTCGTATTTGCTGCGCCGTAAGCCTACGGGGCGATAACCTGCGAATTCGCAAAATAGTTGGTGTATCCAGATTCATCGCCATTACACAGCTGGACAATGAAACTCCCGACGGGATGTTCCTTTGAGACCTCCGAGATGGCATCTTTGGGGCTATCATATGCCCCCAATACTGCCTTGTCCTTTATGGCGAGGTAGCAACACCCATACTTTTTGAACAACTCATCGTAGTTTTCGATAAACCACTTGAAGTCTTCGTCCTGCACTTTCCGCACCTCCTCGCATACAATATATGCGCTTCTCGGATTCCTATCCCTTCAGGAGCAGATCCTGTGCTTAGATTTTATAGCATCCCGCCCAGGTTTGCAAGTAGCTGGAAAATAAAAATTCCCCCTACCCAGGGCAACGCCTGGATAGGGGGCATATATACCGTCATTCAGTTTTCTGGGCTGGCGAGGGGGCGCCAACCCCTGCATGACGGGCGTATCGGGCGGAGGCAGACCCGTTTACGCTTTGCTCAGGATGGTCGTGATGATTGCCTGGGCGATGTCCTTCTTCTGGGTCAGGCCATCAATATTGGCGCCGCACTCCTCCGCCTTTTTCTTCAGCTCGGCGGCGCTCATTCCCATAAGCTCGCTGATCTGGATGGCGTAGGCGGGGTCAACGCCGGTTCTGCTTTCGACTACCACAGTCTCTGGGGAATCGGCGGCAGCAGAGCCGGTAACCGCTGTCAGCGTAATTTTCTGGCTCCGCACCTCGGCCTCGATTTTGCTTGTCAGGTAGTCATTCAGATTGCCATAGATCTCTTCAAGGGTGCTCTGTGCAGTTTCGGACAGAAGAGACACGGCCTTATCAAGCGATTTTTGCAGGGCCTCTTTCTGGGCGTCCGCATCAAATAAGCCGTCTTTCTTCAGGGCATCAACGAAGGTCTGGCTGGTGTAAGTAACTGCCGTAGTTACGGCATCGGTCACCTGCTCCAGCAGGTTCTTCAGCTCAACACTGTCGGTCTCTGCCGCAATCTGACCGGATTTCTGATTCAGAAAGCGAATCAGGAACGAGGCGCAGACCGTGATGGCCGCAATGATGACGGCCTGGAGTAGCTGGGCTAGGAATTCAGACATAGTACACCTCTTTCTTCAAAATCAGTGGACCTCGTGCTTTTCACAGTGGAACGGGCAGGACGAGCACTGCGTTTCATCACAGTGCTTCTCCCCGTCCTATCTGGCAAGGCAAACGATCCAGTAAACGACAAAGGCCAGCCCCGCCACAGCGGATGCCAGCCCCAAAACTCCTATTGCGATCCCTTCCATATCAGCTCGGAATCTTCAGCTTCTGGCCGACCACAATGGTCGAAGAGGTCAGGCTGTTCAGCTTCGAGATCTCCTGCCACCGGGCGCCGCTGCCGAGCTTCTTCTGGGCAATCCCCCAGAGCGTGTCACCGGCAACTACGGTGTAGACCTCTTCTCCACCGGATGCGGCGATGTCAGCGGCATCGACCCACCCATATACTGTGGAGCCACCGCCCGCCTCCTTGATGAGATGGTACGGGTGATTTGCGCCCTTTGCAATGCTGGTGACCTTTGCCGTGCCCGGCTTGCACTTGACACCGGTGGCGGCGTTGCTGTTGGTGTAGTGGGTGTCGCCGGTGAACTCCACGATATCGCCCACCTTTAGGTCCCCGACGGCCGTAGTGGCGCCAGTGGTGGGTTTCGTGGTGGTGCTGCTCCCGGCAGACGGGGTGCTGATGCTCTCTCCGGTGTAGGTCACATAGGGCAGCTTGCCGTGCTTGGTCCAGGTCCGGGTATTGTAGCCAGACTTGGCGCCGATATTCCCCACGGCGGTCACCTGCACCTGGTTCTTCCAGGCCGGAGTACACTCAACGGCGAGGCCATTGCCGATGTAGACGCCGATGTGGCCCTTCACCCACAGGGCTTCGCCTACCTCCATGTTGGCCCAGCCCGTGGTGGACACATCCTTGCACTTGGTAATCATCGTGTCGGCCCCGAGGTCCGGGACGCCGTTGCTCGCATAGCTGGTGCCGCCGTAGGTCTTGGACTTATCGCCGCACCACCCCCACAGCAGGCCCTTGATAAGACACACGCAGTCAAAACCGAAAGTATCGGCGCTGGCGGCGTTAATCATCTTCGTCCGAGCGGCCTGCTTGTTGTAGCTGTGGTTCTGGGTGTACCGCTTCTTATTGGCTGCCGTCAGGGGGGCGCCAAAACAGCCCATAACATACAGAGTCTTATAGTTCTGGGCCACGTCCAGGCATCGCTCTGCGAGCTGGGCAGCGGTCGTAATCTTGGTTGCCACTGTCGATTCCTCCTTCTCGGCGGTTTTCGCCGCATATTTTTCGTAGTAAGTCTGTCCGTACCCGGCCCGCTTGTCCTGCACTGCTGCACTCTGGTTGGCCGACCGCTCAAACTGGAGCAGGACGGCGTTGGATGCGGCCTTCACGGTCGTTGCAGATCTCAGCGTGGTCAGAACGGCCTTGTAGCTGGTAGACAGCTCTTTCATTAGCAAGTCAAGCTGGACTTCCAGGTCGCCGACTGATTGGGGTAGCCAAGCTTTTTTCGTAGCTGTTTTGGAGGTTTATAGGGTTCAGGCCGCTCTCAGCCTTCAGGTTGCCCATGCGCCCTGCCTCTCCGCAGTCGGATAGTCCAGCAGCCTTGGGGTAGTTCCAAATCTTCTCTGCGTTTGCCTTGCCAATGAGGCCCATAAAACTCCCCCTTTATGGGTCGTTCCGCTCAGAAGTTTCCGCAAGGTTCGCAGCTTCCTCCATCCTTTTTTCATCCTCAATCTGCCACCTACGATCTGTCTGCCGCTCTTTTGTGGTCTTGATCCACCCCATTACGCCGCACTCACCGCCGCACACGCCGAACACCATCGTAATCAGCGTATCGGGAACGGCTTGGTACATTTCAAAGAGCTGGATCATCTTCTGCGTAAACAGCAGCAGAGTTATTCCCATGATGACCAGAATGAGGTCCATCTTCCCAATGTGAGGCTTGCCATTTCCGGCAGTCTTCCTCGCCTCGGAGGCTTCGGATTTGCGGTTTCTTGCATTTGTCTTTCTTCGTTCGTCCCTCTTTCTGTGGATTACTTCCGCAAGCGACAGCAACGCATAGAGGCTTACTGCTCCTCCGAGGAAAGCCCCGATAGAAGCCAGAATGATGCTGTTTCCCATTTCAGCTCTCCTTTATCGGGTACTGCCCGTGAATCATAACAGGGGGCCCGAGCCGGTCAAGGTCGTCCATCTCAATGATGGTCAGCGCCTCCATCTCGGGGATAATTTTCGTGTGAACATATCCGTCGCCGTTGTAGCCTTCATAGTCGCGGATGATCTCCCAGAAAGCATCAGCTTCCATGCGGTTCCACACCTGTCTAGGGTTCCTTTCTTTATCGGTGTAGTACCGGTGGCTTTGGATAATCATGTCTCGGAGCTTATTTCTTTCGCTCCGGCGACGCTCCTCCTCGATTTCCTCAAGCCTCCCTCCGAGCTCAGCGATTTTATCGTTCAGCTCTTTCTGTATCTTCAAACTCTGTTTGCGGTAATTGGGGTAGTTGCTTACCACTTCCAAAGCTTCTTTCAGTTGCTGGTCCTTGGCTTTATTTGCCTCATACCGCTTTACCAGATAGTCTTTGACTCTCTTGTAAACGAACAGCAAAAAGACCGCCGCAAGCACCAGTTCAATCACGTTCAGCACAGTAATGTTGCCGAACAATTTCTCAAACTCATTCAGTCCCGTCAAAACAACACTTCCAATCTGCCTGCGGCCTTTGCCAAGGCAAGAATTTGGTTCCCACTTCCTGCGGGGCTAATACCATGAAATTGGCGGGGGCTGCATCAGCCAGCCCCCGCCTTTTCCAGGCCTCTTGTTAAACTGCTTATTGTGGGTATCTCTTTCCTTCGCCTTATCAAAAGTCGATAACACAATCAAGGCCATGACTTCAGAAGAGAAACAAAAATACGTGTCTCTACTCACTCAGGATTGACCGTCTCTTGCCCGTCCCCTGTACCACGTGCAGGGGACTTCTTATGCCCCAACCGTTCTCCCGGCTTTTTACTTCGGTTCTGGGGCATCCGCCCTGCCTTTGATTTTCATAAGGAACTCAGTTTCCCGTGTGTTTATCGCCGGTGATTTCTTCATACTGCTCGGCAGTAATCCACCCCTTCTTGACCGCGTTGGAGACGATAACCGAGTCACCGGATTTGGAGTACAATCTTTTGATGGTTTCAAACATAGTGGATTCCTCCTTAAATTTTATTGCTTGACGTACCAGTAGCCGTCGGTATGCTTTCCGTTTGTCGGATATGCGTTGGGATTCTCACTGGTCACTTGGTCAACATAGTCCCCCCGGTCAAACTTCACATTTACCAAGAGCTTATACAGGCTATCAGTGGCGGCATCTGTTGTGCCTAATCTGAATCGAGAAAATGTGTGGTGAGTATATCCAGAGGAAAGACCATTCTTCGGATTACTTGGATCTCGGAAACAAATAGACGCACCATACAAACTACTTCCACTGTAGTACACATATTGTGGGTCCATTACATACTCCCAATATCCACTATCACTATCAGTGTGGCTTATATAGCTGAACCCACTTTGCGGTCCGAGATAAAAATATCGGGCATATCCAACATTAACGCTATCCTCATTATCATTTATGAGGGTATCAATGTGTTCGTTTACTGTCCGAAAATTAAATCCACCGGTGCCGCTAGAATTTATGGACTTAACCTTTCCGTCATCTGTGACAACTAGGTTTACCCCACTACCAGCTGTTGCAAGATACCAGCTACCTGATGCATTTAGGCTGTATGTTCCGACATAGGTATATGTGTGAAGTATGTTCCTCGTGATCGTGCTGGCATTGACGATGGTATATCGGCTCCAAGTGGTGATTCCTGGAAAGAACTGCCTCGCCACACCGCTGACTCCGACATATCCGCTCTTTACCTTGCGCGCGATGCCGCTCACACCGACATACTCACCGCTGTCCTTGCGTGCGATCCCGCCAACGCCAATATATTGTGCCTTAGCCATGCGGGGTCACCCCCGTATAGAAAATGTTAGAATTTAGGAGGAGACCCCCCCGCTTTAACGCGTTAAAGTGCATAAGTATCCCCCTTAAAGTTGTGTTTGACCCGATCACTGCATTAGCGCATCCATGACCAGCACGTCCACCGTGTCGGTCAGGCTCGCCAGCTGGCTCTCGGTATAAGTGCGCTGGCTCATGGAGACGGTGATCCTGTCCTCATAGACGGCCTCCGCCTCCTCGGTCGCAGGCGTGACCTCGACGGCCTCCTTTTTCAGGCCGGCCCGGATCGTATAGCCCTTGTGGAGGTAGCTCTGTTCCGTGGTAGTTCCGTCTAGGACCTCTACGGCTTCCAGGACTGTGATGCTCTCGCAATTCTCCGCCGAGAAAGCGGCGTCCAGCGCCTCCATACCCTCAGTGGCGGGGAAGATAAAGTTCAACGTGTCCCGGTTTGCTCCCTGTACATAGCGGGTCTCGCCTGTTGCAAGGATGGGAGAAAGGACCGTGCCGTTGGAAAGTTTAATGTTCATGTGTTTTCCTCCTCACAAAATTTATTGTTTGACATACCAATATCCATCAGTGTGGATGCCGTTTTCGGGATAAGCGTTTTCGTTCTCAGATGTGACATCGGAAACATATTGATTGATACTGCCCACCGGCTTTAACCGCCTGATATCAACAGCTGTAGGGCCAAGTATTGCGCAGGACGTAAACATTCCATTCTCTGAGTAGCTGGTTGTTTCCCCTGGCCTCATATGCAGTGTTCCTTGCATCAGCTCTTCACAAGTCAAATCAACTCGATTTCTATAAGTTCCAGTATCAGTGTCTATTGTGCGCGTAACTTTCGTATCAATTACCCCTGGAACAAAAACACAATATGTTGTTGACGTGTAATTATATCCATAGCGGGTGTTTGCATAACGACTATTGCGGTTTGATGACATTGCTGATGCGCTTACGCACATGCAAACTGTATCATCACAATATCCAGTCTCGTTGTAACCTCTCCACCTACCATAACTGGCTTCACTTCCATACCATACGTTTGGCCTGTTCATTGATAGGTAAAAATCCCATTTATCTGATTCAACGAGTGGAATGGTCTTATACGTTTCTACAGTTGAAGTGTTTTCGTATCGAACCGTATATTTCTTCCAAGTGAATTTCCCCAGAAAGAATTGCCTCGCCACACCGCTGACTCCAATATATCCGCTCTTTACCTTGCGCGCGATGCCGCTCACACCGACATACTCACCGCTGTCCTTGCGTGCGATCCCGCCAACGCCAATATATTGTGCCTTAGCCATGCGGAGTCACCTCCGCATGGGGGTCAGTTCTTAGGGAGTACCCCCCCCCCACTTTAATGCGCTAAAGTACATGAATATCCCCCTTAAAATCGTAAAATTTATAGCTTAACATACCAGTATCCATCAGTGTGGATGCCATTGTCCGGATAGGCGTTCTCATTTTCGGAGGTGACTCTGCCGAGATATGAGCCTTGAGTTTGCGGTCCACTACCTTTGACCACCTTATAAAGAACACCATAATTCTCTCCAGCCACATGAACTGCATAATCAGAAGTCGAACCGCTGTCCATAAATGTCGGGGTAAAACTCTCGTTATCGCTGTCGTAGACGTAGCTGGAGGCCATGAAGGTATAACCAACTGCCGAACCGGGGTCTTTGTTTTTGTAGTTGGCTGGCAAAGTTATTGTGCCGGTTTTTGCAAATCTTCCGGTTGAAATGGCTGCGTCTGTCCTCTGCGTTGTACACCAAGTATGGCTGCTTGCATAGTTGGGTGGACATTGCGAATCCCCATTGCATCCCCTTTCAATTACTTTTTCACAAGTGTATTTCACCTCGGTTTTTACACTGTATTTATTCCAAGTAAATACATCTGGAAAAAACTTTCTAGCGATTTCATTCACACCCACATATCCATCGCTGATCTTCCGTGCCACCCCGGAAACTCCCACATGTGGCGGATTAACCTTCCTCGCAATACCCGATACTCCAATAAAATGCGGCATGTCAGCTCACCTCACTCATACACCAGATAGATACATCCGGTGGTCAGGCTGGTGCTCCCCGAAGTCATGTCGGATGTCCCTGCATAGATCTGGCGTACCCCTTTTGTGGTGACCGCCGGGGTGAGGGTGGTCTGCCCTGTTCCGCCCCGGGCCGCAGAGAGGGTCCCGCTGGTTATGTTGGAGGCGGTATGGTTGTGGGAGGCCGCAGCAAACAACGCCCTGATTTTGCTCCACAGCACCCGTTTTGAAATATTTTTGTCTTCGCTGTCTGTGATTAGCACAGCATCATTATTATTTGGAGCGTTCTTCTGATCTGTGTTGACAAAAGCTTCGGAAACATTTATATCGGGGAGCTGTTCTTCGGACAGCTTTCCGCTCTCATTCAAATCTGCCTTTTTCTTGAACACGGTATCGAGTGCGTCCTGAACATTGGTGGCGTCAGTCTCAGATTTCTTGTTGTCGTAGCTGATGTTGACTGCGGCACCGGCCATCTCAGGGCCAGGGCCACCGCCAATATTAACCGATCCAAAAGCCATTATCTGTTCTCCTTTCCGGCTTCAAGCCAGTATTCTGCTGAAATAGGGGTTGTCGGAGCACTTTTTGCCCTGATGCGGATAGCACCTGTCACAGTTTCACAGGTCGGACACAGATTACAGGCAATAGCTACGGACATACTCTCGGGAGCAATCATAACCGATGCTCGGTCCTTGTCTGTCACACTCTTGTCCACTATGTCGTAGTAGGACGGATAGGCAGTCATGCCTTCATCATCCTGCCAACCAGTGGCCGGGATAGTCACCGAAACAGAGCCAGGTTTGTCTGCCTTGACTGTTTCAAACTCCTCCAGGGCTTCCGTTACCGTCTGGGCCAACTGCCCAATAAGGCCGTTGGTGAAGTTCTTTGCTGCCTCCGCACAGGCTTTCAGATGCTCCGCAAGTGTTACTTTACCCATGCGTAATTACCTCCGTGAGAATGAGCGAGGGCGGGGATGCTCCCCCGCCCTCCTGTATTCCGATTCCAGATCAGCCCTCGTCATCAGTGCCAGCAGCGAATACCTCGTTGAGCATTTCGGTCACCTCTTCATTGCCCGCAATCTGAACAACGGTAACCTCAGAGCCGTTGACCTTGATAGCGCCGGGGGTGCTACTCGCTTCAACCTTAGTAGCTCCCTCCGCCACGCTATCCAGTTTGGTCTTGTCGGCGGCAGACATGGCACCGGCGGTGCTGGTGCTGGCAAGGTTCAACTTAAAGCCGGCGGCGGTAACCTCCAGGCCGTTAGCGTTGGCAGTGTCCACCTTGGCGGAAATCACGCTCTGAGGGCTGACCTCAATGCCGTTGCCGCCAGTATAGACATCCACCAGTTCATTGACAGGCAGATAGATGTGGGTTGCGGTGTCATCGGCGTTTTTGGAGTTCACCACAAAGTCGATATAGAGATCGCCAACCTCAGCTCCATCATAGGGCTGATCTGCCTCCTCCACCTCCAGAATGTCGGCGCTATTGACCAGGAAGTCCTTGGGAATGTTGATCTTCTCGCCAACAGGGCTTCCGCCCTTGGTGAGCTGGTAGGTGGCGAGATAGCCGCTCTCCGCCGTTCCCTGCTTAGTAATGCTATACTCCGGGACCTTGATAGCGGCCAGCTCATCCTTGGTGGCGTAGTCACTCTTGATCCTCTCGGACAGACTTTTCAGTGCGCCGAGCTTTACCAGCTTGTTCACATCGTAAGACATATTCTTTTCCTCCTGATTATTCAAAAAATATTTGGCGTTTAGGCTTCGGTGCCAAACACCTCATCGAACATTTCACCGACCTCTTCATCAGTGGCAACAGAAACAGCGGCGGCACCCAAGGGCTCCAGCTCACCAGCTTCATTCTTGATCTGATAGGCAGTGGAAGTTCCCGCCTCGACGACGGAGATGTGCTGCCCCACATAGGCCAGAGGGCTCGTCTTAGCATAGGTCTTCGCCTCATCCAGAGAGTAAAACACAGAACTCTTATCCAGAGGGAAGGCATCCTGCCGTGACATACTCAGGGGGAACTCCATGAAGGCAAAAGACTTGTCAGAACCATTGATAGCCATATTTCATTCCCTCCTCTCAGCCCAGAGTGACCTTTAGGGTGGCGGCGTTCTCATACGGCACAGCCGGCTCAAACACCCAAACCTTGTAATCCTGGGCAGTATAACCATTGGCGCCCTCGACAGCCACGGTGGACTGGACGAAGGTGCTGGTCACATCGGCGTTCATGGCGGTCTCGTTGATAACCTTGGTTACGCCGGTCTTATCGGCCAGGCAGGCGATAGCCACACGCTGCGCCCCTGCGGGTACATTGATCGTGATGGTGCCGGCGGCATAAGCCTTATTGCTCTTGGTCAGGCCCCGGATGTAGGCGCTGTCGAGCCCAGGCTTCTCCTCGGTGGCACCATAGAAGTAGTTGCGGTACGGGGTGTAGGCGCCGGTGGTCTTCTCCTTCGTACCAGCAGCAATCTTCACAGCGGGTTCGGACTCGCCGCCCAGGTTGTCCTTGGCGGTCACGCCGGCTCCGTGAGTAGCAGTCACCTTGTACTTCAGGCTGGAAACGACATTCTCTCCGCCCTTGTCACCGATGACAAAGCCTGCTCCGCTATTGTCATCGGAACCGGCGTCCAGAGAGGCGGCGTCCACGCTGGCAATCTGCTCCGTGCCCTGGTCGGTGATCCGCTCAACCTTCCAGTTGGAGGCAGCAACACCGGTCTCCGGGCCGTACTGGTAGGAGCCGGGGGTCAGAGTGCCGGCGGTGTAGCTGGCGCTCTCCAGCTCAGTGCCCGCCTCCACCGCCTTTGCCCCGGACAGGTTGAAGCCGCTGATGCTGGGCTGCGCCGTGATGGTGGGCTGAAGCCGCTTGCTGAAGATGTCGGTCAGAATGTCGGCAACAGACATACCCTTCGTGGCAAACTCCGCAGTACCGTTCTGGTCCTTGGTCTTGTTGCCAACCTGCGTGTAGTTGCCGGCCATGGTGATGTTGTCCCGCATGATGACCTTATCAGCGTCAACATTACCGGTGATAGCGACCCACTGCTCGCCATCGTACCAGTAAGAGGACATCTCATAGGTCACCCCACCAACAAGGGTAGTGACGATGAACACATCGCCTTCCTTTGGAGTGGGGGCCTCCTCTTCGTCGAAGAAGGCAGAAATCACATCGGAGTCGGCAGTGGTAAGGTCGGTCTTGGTTCCGGCATACATGGTGCCGGCGCCCAGGTCTTCGAGAGCCTGGGCCAGCTCCTCCTCGGTGATATATCCATCGAGGGCAACGGTCGTGTCGTCAATCAGCTCTACAACACCATCCACCAAGGCGTAGATGTCATAGTGCTGTGTCTCAGCGTTCTTGACCAGATACAGGACATTCTCCTCCGCCGCAGCCGCTTCCGGTACGGCATCTGCCTTCTGGAACCGGGCGTGGCCTGCCTTGGAGATGGCAGACAGGTACTCCGCCTTAATGCGGGTCGCCGTGTCCTTCAGGGCCTGGAGGTTTGCAAGTTTCGTAGAATCGTAGGCCATACTTTTTCCTCCTGATGATTTGTTATTGCTCTGTTAGGGTTCCGGTGGGAACACCTCATCGAGCATTTCCCCGGTCTCCGCAGTCGATGCCATGTCCTCTTTGGAAACAGAGGCACCGGTTGCAGAAATCGTACCGTCGGCTGTCACGCTGATGTTATCGCCAATCTTCACGCCGCCGAGCCGGGTCTTGGTCGCTACTGGTAGCACATAGGCCCCACCCCCTCCGCTGCTCCCGCCGGAGCCACTGGATAGCAATGCAACCGTTGCGGCCATATCTGCGGCGGGTTCCTTCTTTGCCCAAAACCGCAGAACGCCGGCGAGAGACTGAGCCGTTGGACAGAATCCCGCCTCATTTGCGGTATGCAGAGCGCTTTTATGCAGGACAACGTCAGGGAAATGTTCGTCGGTTGCCTCAGCCACAGCTACTTCCATACGGTAGCGGTAGCTGTCCTCCCCTGCTTCGCCCGATTCATCAAGATCCGGGTCCAAGGTCCAGCCCGTGGCCGGAATCGTGATGTCTTTGATGATGGTGGTGCCTACACTTCCGATGATCTCCGTGATGGACTCGTTCACCATGGCCTGGACAAGCTGTTCAGCCTCTTCCGCCGTAATGAAGGCCCCGGGATTGTAGGTAACCTGAATGTCGGCATCCACCTCCAGTGCAATCGTCACCGGATAGCGCCGAATGTCGATGCGGTTATCCTGGTAGGCATTGACCGGCTGCGGGCTGTCCCCCAGAGTAGCGTAGTAGAGCAGGACTTCCTCGCTGTTGGCAGTCTTTGCGTAGATGCCAAACTCCCGGAGCCAGAAGCCGGTCTTCAGACCGCCGTTCATGTCGTTTCGGTACTCCACCACCAAGGACAGGACGCCATTCTCAACGGTAGGCACCGTCGAGGAGGCTTCGGCGACCAGGTTCACTAGGTCTTCCATGTCGATGGGTTCCACGCCTTCAGGCATTTCCCCGGAGCCGACAACGATGCGGGTGAACTCAATCGTTTCCCCAGCAATCAGGCTGGTGATGAGGTCACGGCCTTTTACTGTGATCGTTCCGCCGTAGTAACTCATTTGCGTAGTTCCTCCTTCTTATCGTTTTGGGGACATTACTCCTGGATTGAAATGCCGTTAATGGGCGTCTCCATGATGCTGTGGACTGTGCTGCCGGAATCGAGCTTGGCGGCATAAGAAATCCCCCGCTCAAGGAGCGGGAGATCATCCTGGCTCACACTCTGGAAGCCCGTTCCGAGCCTAATCTTGTGGTGCAGCTTATAATCACGCTCAATTCCAGGAAGCGTGTCCTCCGTAATGGTTTGGATGCCGGAACCGACCCGCACCCTGGCCCCGTAGTCAATCTGCCTCTCCAACACAGGCAGCGTAGTCACCGTCACAGCGTATCCGAGTCCGCTTCTAATACGAAGCCATGCGGTCTCCATCTCCACGGTTGTCCGGGCAATCAGCCGCAGGGTGATGCCTGCGGCCCGGATAAGCGGGGTCTTGAACAGCGGTGTGGTATCCACGTTTCCCGGGAGGTCCCCAGTATCGAAGATCATGGTGGCCGGCTCATCTGGGTCCTCGGTGTAGTACAGAGGCCGGTCCCAGAACATTCGGAATGCCTTGATGATGTCGGGATAGGTGCAGTCGCAGGTGTTCTTCAGAATCTTGTAGATGAGGTACTGCCGGTAGGTATCATCGTCAATGACTTCAAAAGGGATTGGCTTCCCGGCAAGCTGCCCTGCTTCTTTTCGGGTCATCACAGCAATGTCACCCACGCCGTCAAGCTGCTTGCCCACGGCGGTATAGACATCCCGTTCATTTCGGAGTTGTTCGTAGAAGTCATAGACCGCCTGAAGCTGGATGCCGATGACTTCCACCAAGCCCTCGATGTTCTCTTTGCCCCGGAACTGTTCGACCAAGTCGGCCTTCAGGGCGGATACAAAGTCAGCCATCAATATCCACCTCGATCATATCTTCCGAAGTGTAGGCTCTCTGGCGGGCCGTAATCACGGCGCTTCGGACAGGATAATCCGTAGGCTCTGCCCCGGCGTCTGCCGTTGTGAAGAGCTTGATGTCGATGTAACTGATGCCGGAGCAGGCTTTGTAGAGTTCAGACATGAACTGCTGGGGGACCACATCCGCCCCAGCCTCCAGGGCAGTCATATTCTCCAGAACGACCTCCCGCAGCAGATCCACATAGTTCGGCGGGATGGCCTCGGTCTTACTGAGCGTGATGCCCAGGTGGAACCAGGTGTAGATGGTCGTCGGCCGAGAGAACCGGATCGTGATGTCCTCGTCGTAGGCCCCGGCCAGAACTACGGAGGTATCTCCGTAGGTGTTGATACCGCCAGCCTTTTTCTGGAGGATTTGCTGGGCAATTTCTGTGGAATCGCCCCCATCCACTACAATCTCGATGCTGTGCGGCGGCCGCCCGTACTCATCCCACTCATGGGTAGGGTTCTCATACGGGGCCACACTGGTCACGCCCTGCACGTTGTTCAGGATAGCGGACCGGATGCTCTCCAGCATCATGGAGGACCGGTTGAAAATCTTATCGGCGTAGGACTGCCGGAACTCCGTATCGGTCTCCTCATTCCGGCCGGCGATGTAGGTACATATATTCACCACGCTCAGGAGGCCAGCGTCCGCTTTCACGATGTTCGTGATGACGCCCTCCGGGAGCAGAATGTCGCCGGTGTCCACGGTGCCGAACGTGATGATGGTCGTGACGGCATCCGTGGTCAGATTCTCCGACAGCACCAGAACATTGGTCGAGGTGATGTCCTTAGCCTCAATCCGCAGTAGCTCATTCTCTTCATCCACGGTAGCTGTGAAGTCCTCGTCCTTGATGGCCGCCGCCAGCCCTTTCAGGATCGCCACAGTGCCAGGGTCCGTCGGGGCATAAGAATACACCGCCCCATTGATGGCGACGGTGTAAACATCCCCGGTGCCCAGGGAAGATATTTTGATGTCCGCCTTATTGAAGGCGCTCCGAGTAATCTCCCGGGTATCGGTGATGGTGAGCTGCGTGGTGGGGTTCATGGTCGATGAAATCATGGTCCCAGCGGCCAGCTTCGTCCCATCTCGCCCGGTGCAATGGATGGGGTAATAGGACTTCGCCGCTGCTTCTCTGGTAGAACCGCCGTACTGTGCTGCGTTATCGAGGCTCCGGCCCTCAGCGGAGGATGGATACTGCGAGTGGTACACATCCTCCCCCAGCTCCCAAAGCTGGGCAATCTGGTCGGACACATCGGTCAGCAGGTGATTGATGAAGGACTCCGGGTTCTGCCGGGTATTCACGCCCCACCGCTTCGACAGAGCCGTGTGCATCTCATCCAGGATCACGTCCAACCTCTTGATGTTCGGCCCGTTAGGGGTCAGCCCATATTCACTCATACAGCGTCACCTCCTCCCTGTATGTAGCTTCTCCAACCGAGCAGGTAAATACGAAGGTGGCCGCCCGCTTTGCCCGGTCATAGTTGACCGAAGTGACCTCGGCGGCGGTCACCTCTTCCACCTGCATGATTTCATCCCGGATGAGCGATCTGATCTTTACGGTGTTCGGGTTCTTCACGAACACCTCTTCAAACCAAGGGAAGCCAAGTTCAGGCCCGAGCCTCCATTCATCGTAGATCCAGCGCAGCCGAATCAGGACCGCTTGCCTCACGCTCTCCGTCAGGGAAATATCTCCGATGGCCGACACATCTATGTCGCCATCTCGATTGAGCTTGATGTCTACCAAATTGATACCTCCCTCCGAAAACTTGCCGTGAAATCAACTGAACGGCCGCAGGAAACGACCTTCCATCCTTTTGGTGTAGTTTTATCGCCACCAGGGAATCCCCTGAGAAACGCTGTAAAAGGCCCTGGCGGCCTTATCCGCCTATGTTCACATCGCCGCTGCCGGCGCTGATCTGGCCGGACCCGCTGTGCGGAGCCAGAGCGTCGCCCCGGCGGGCCGCCGGCTTCCCGTTGATGAAAACGCTGCCGCTTCCCACTGCCACACTTCCCCGGGAGCTGCCGCAGCAGCCATCACGCTCGGTAGTCGTGCTCCCTGCAACAGCGGCCGGTATTCCGTTTATGAATACATCGCCTGAGCACCCACCGCTGATCTCCCCAGAAAAGGTCTCCGGGGGGTGCGGAGGGACATGGCCGGAGTGCTCTCCAGCCGTTGTGCCGGTTACGGCGTCTCCAAGCCTTGCCGCCTGGGCCATACTGCCGCCCTCCCATCAGTTCAGATTGACCACGCCGCCCTGCGTGGTGAAGTTCCCACTCACGGTTACATTGCCGTTGAGCGTTATCGTTCCAGCGTCTACCTGGACGGAGCCGCCCTTGACAGTGACCTTCGTGCCCTTCACATTTACCACCACGGCGTTCCCGTTGCAGGCTTCCGCCATGACGGGGTTGGCCTTTGCGAATAGACCCGGGATGCAGATAGAGTTGGTTAGATCGAAGTCGAGGTCGGTATCGGTCTCCTGGCCGTAGAGCCAGTAGTCTATGCTCTGCTCGGCCACGATGATGAGGCAGCCATCCCCGGCCTTCACCGGGTAGGCGATGGTGGCCTGCTGCCCCATAGACTGCGGGAACACAACGGGGACTCCGGTGACCTGGGGAAAATCAACTGTGGTGCCGTCCGGTTTCTTGAACTTCATGGTGGGCAGCACCGTGGCGAGGCCAGTCCCAGGGTCAAACGATACTATGGAGCCGGGAATCGCCGTGTGGACGCCCTTCAGGGTATCCTTGACGGTATCAGTGACCTCCTGGACAAATTCCTGCATCATTACCCGCTCACCTCCAGCAGTCTTGCCTTACAAATCCAGTCTCCAGATACATTGTCGCCAGAGATCTCCAGCGAGTAGACCCGGAAGTAGCCGGTTACCGTTTCCGATTCCAGCTTCACATAGTCGTCGATGTTGATTGCGCCGTTCAGGAAATACTCAACGTCCCATCCGAGGGTGTTCTTCCCGGTGGCCTCATCCTGGGTGATTACCACCCGGGCCGGTATGCCCAGCAGGCCGGTATCCGGCGAAAGTACATAGACCTCCCGGGACATCACATCTCCGGGCTTCTTGACCTGCATGACACCGTTCTGGATGCTCCAGGACAGATTACAGCACTTGCAGCCCTTCGTCATAATATCCCGAGCCAGGCCCACGAAACTGAAGCCGTTGGAGATGTCCACGAACTCGGCGTTATAGGAGTAAGACACTGCCACCCCCATCTGGGCAGCCACATCGTCGAAGATGATCTTCCAGTTCACCGTGCCGTTGTAGGAGACCGACACATAGGTATCCCGGATCTCGACCAGGTTGTCAATGACCTCGATCTCCGTCTTTCGGTCGGCACTGTCAATGGTGGTACTGACATAGCTGACGATGCCGTCGAAGATCAGCGCCAGCTTGCTCCCGTACCCAGCCTTCAGAGATACCACGCAGTCCTTTTCATTCAGGACCGCAAGCTGGGGCGGATTCAGGTTCCACAGGGTCACTCGCCCCGTGTTCTGGGTCTCCAAATCGCTCTTCTGGAGGAAGAAATTTATATGGGGGGCTACGGGCTGCGCCTTCGAGGTCTCCCCCACCTCGAAGCCGATCCCCCCTGCCGGCCCTGCCGCCAGACGGTATTGCCTATCGAAATTGTCATACCCGGCCACAGGGCCTCACCTCCATGTGCTCAATATGGTCATCCGGCAGAGCCGGAGCTGCTTTCAAAATCAGAGGTCAAAACAGGCGGTCAAACTCGCTTTGACCAAATGTTTTTACGATAGTAAAAACATAATAATATATATAAGGGTTACGGTAACGGTTACGGTTACGGTGTACCACTGGATTTTCCGCGGACTGTCCCAAGGATTGTCCGCAGGACCGTCCGCGGGACAAGCCAAAATTACAGAAATTATGTAATCAAAAACTCGGATTGCAATTCACGATTTTCTGAAATCCTTATTTCCGAATGGTGGGTTGAAATCGGTGCAATGGTGGTGCAAAACGGCGTTTTGAACCTGTTGTCCGAGGATTTTCCAACAGAAATTTTTTGGACTTTCCACGGACTGTCCCAGGGACTGTCACGGGGACAATCCACAGACGCATCAAAAATGATGGTGAAAAGGCAGATGGGCGAGGACTATCCTTTGGACTGTCCGCATTTTCAGCAGAGGACTATCCGCAGGAATGTCCACGGATTTTCCGCAGACATTCCGTAGGACAATCACTCGCCAAAATCGACCGGGCAGAAGATGAACTGGGCATTTCCATTCTTGAAGTCGTTCCTCCCAATCCGGTCCAGCTTGCTCATTGCTCCGAACACCCCGGCGGGTATCCGGGTCAAGCCGAGGAAAACATTCAGGGGGAACTGCGGCACAATCTTCACGCCCAGGACTATCGGCACATTCTGGGAATCGTACAGGCTGAACTTCCAGTAGTCCTTGCTGTCGTTGTAGGTAAATCGAATCAGGTAGGCGGTCCCGGACAGCACCACCCGGGATACGCTGTCGTTCATATCCGGGACCTCGATGATGGTATAGTCCATAAGCGCACTCCCTTCGTGTTGCCCCGCTCGCCTCATGCAGCCGCAGCGGAGCATAGAAGGCCCGCGCCGCCTACATGAGCACCCCACGCTTAGAGCGCAGGGCTTCGGCGGCCGCAGGCCCATTTGGAAATCAGATTAAGCCGATGGAGCTTGCAGCGTTATACAGGATGCTTGAATTGCTATTCCCGTTGGAGCTGCTGCTTCCTCCCGCCCCGGAACTTCCGCCGCTGGAGCCAGATCCAGACCCGGAGCCACCACCGGAGCTACCAGTGGATGTACTGGCCGTCCCGGCGGATGCTGCCGTCTTTCCGCTCTTGCCATAGCTGTCGGGGATAGTGGTGGTCTTGGCCGTAGTGACCCGGATTTTCTTGAAGGAAATCGGGATCTGGCGGGCGTAGCCGGTTTCCAGACTCTTGCTGATGGTCAAACTCTCGATTGCCATGCTGGTGTAGGTGGCATCCGAGGTGACGATGGTGACCGGCTCCTTGGCGAAGTACAACTCCTCAAGCTGTTTGACCACACTCTCCACTCGGGTCGGGCTGGCGCCGTGGCGGCGATACCAGGTGACCGGAGTGTTGGTGACGAACAGGGTCATACTGAGCTGTTCAGGGCTGAGGATGATGGAATCACTCACCGAGAAGCCGGATTCAACGGAATACTCCGGGACTGTGGCCTCCAGAGTACGGCTCTCGTCGATAAGGGCATCGAATTCAAGCCCGTTGATGGATACGGGCTGCGTAGCTTTTCCCATTCATCCGCCCTCCTTACCGTGCGTATGCCAGACCCCGGGCCAGCTCAGAGGTAACATCCCGGGCAGACCGATCCATAGTCCCGGCCGCCTTCTGCTGGATGGCCTGGTCACCGTTGAAGGTGTTGTTGATGTTGGAATTCAGGACAACGCTCTTGCTGATCTGGCTGGTGCCGGCGGCCGTGGCAGCCGTTCCCCCGCTGACCATGTTGGCGCTCGCCATGACGGACATCTCTCCGGTGATACCTTCCAGGGCCTTACGGACCTTCTCCTTGCCGGCTGTGATGCCCTTACTCATCAGGTCAATCATGTCCGGCATATAGGTGTGGAAGTTGCTCAGAGGGCCTTCATCCGGTTCAGAGAAGCCGAGGAAGGACTTGATCTTATCGGCTACACCGGCCACAGCATCGCCCACTGCGCCGATAGCTCCCTTGATACCGTCTACAATGCCGTTGATGATGTCAGCACCCCACTGAAGGGCCTGAGCGGGCAGCGATTTGATCCAGTCGATGGCTGCCGTGAAGCCGTTGACGATGGCATCCTTGATGTTGGTTACCGTCGTCGTAATCCCGGTCAGGATATTGGTGAACGCCGTAGTGACGGTGTTCCAAATATTCTGGGCAACGCCAGAGATGAAGCCCCAGATCGTCGAAAAGATACTGGAGATTATGTTCCATACAGCCGTCAAGATCGTGCTTACGATATTGATGATGCCCCCGAAGATGTCGGAGACAAGCTGCTTCACATTCTCCCAGAGTGCGCCCCAATCGCCAGCAAATAGCGCAGAGAATACAGCGAATAGGTCTGCAATTACATCGAAGGCAGCGCCAAATACTGCTTTGATGACTTCCCAGACGCCCGTGAGCGCCGTGATGATGGTGTTCCCCCAGGTATCCCAAAATTTCTTCAGGTTATTGAACACAATCCGGGCAATCGTGCTGATGATGTTCCAGATGATCGTCAGCACGTTTTTGATGCCATTCCAGACGTTGACCAGAGCCTGGGTAATTTGTTCGCCGTGTTTCTGCCAGAAACTTTGCAGGCCGCCGAAAATGGTGGTCGCAACGGTCTTAATCACATTCCAGACGCCCGAAAGGATGCTCTGGATTGTATTCCATGCTGTGACGAGAGCATTTTTTATCTGCTCCCCGTGCTGCTGCCAAAACTCCTGCAAATCGCCGAAGACCGCAAGTGCAACAGTTTTGATGACATTCCAGACCGCCGTGAGGACGTTCTTGATGATGTTCCAGGCGGTCAGAAGTCCGGCCTTGATCTGGTCCCCGTGTTCCTTGAAGAAGTCACGGATACCGCCCCATATAGCGGAGCAGGCTTTTTTGATAGTGTCCCAGGCCGCCAACAGGAACGATTTGATTGCGTTCCAGGCGTTGATGATGGTCTGCCTTACGGCCTCCACATCGACGCCGGCCTTTTCCAGCAGGGAGCCGATGAGCGAGTCATTGCCCTGCATGAAGTTGATGAAATCCTCTACCAGCAGAGCAAGGAGCAGTGCAACCGCAATGATTGCCAGGGTCTTGACGTTGATGCTGGTGAGCAGCTTCGATATGGACGACAGGCCGGATGTGATTTTACTGAAGTTGAAAACCGTAAATGCTATACCGGCCGTCATTGCAATCAATCGGAACAGTTTATCAACGCCGCCCAGCTTATCGGCCAGCCAGGTCACTCCATTGCGTAGTCGGTTCAGGACGCCTATAACCTTGTTGAAGGCCGACACCATGAAACGGCCTATACCGTCCGTGATGCCGAGCGTTTCATTGGTTTGGGCCAGCCATAGCCCCCACTTACTTCGGATCACCGTTAGAGCGTCGGTGATCGTATATTTCACATTTCCGAACTCTGCCTCAATTTCCGTGGCGCTGTCAATGAATGCCGCTTTCAGGTCGGATACCTTCATGGCGCCGCTGGATGCCATTTCTTCGAGCTGGTCCGATGTGGTGCCCAGCCGTTTATTCAGCAGGGCCACGGCCTCCGGTGCCCGCTCCAGAAGCTGGCTGATGGTTTCGCTGTCAACATAGCCTTTCTGGAAGGATTTGTTGATGGCCTCCATCAACGAGGCAATATCCTCGTTCGTTTTACCGGCGCTCTTAAACAGCATCGTGGCGGCGTTGTTGAACTTCACCGCCTCATCCACATTGCTGAACAGCTCGGAGTTGCCCTTGACCAGCATTGCGACCACATTGGCCGTATCCGAGTATGAGGTCCGGGTAGCCTCCGCAGCGTCCAAAATCTGCTGCTGGATCTCCCTCTGATCTCCCAGAGCCGAGGTAGCATTGCGAATCTGGTTATTGACACGGGTGAACTCTTCAACAAGTTCATTTGCGGAGGTGAGGCTGAGGCCGATGCCGATGGCTCCCAAGAGCCTGGAGGCGGTGTTTTTGATACCAGCGATGGTGTTGTTTACCTTATCGACATCCTGCTCATTGACCCTGAATCCGATTCTGTTGATAAATTCGGAGATCGTCAACCGCCGTCACCTCTTTCGCTTATTTCTGATGATCCTGCTGCTTCAACTCCTCCGCCCTCCCCCTTTCGATATCCATATCCATGCAGTAGAGGGCGTACAGCTTCAGAGCTTCATCGAGGGTGTAGACCGTTTCAAGCTCCAGCTTCGATGCAATCCGGGCTTTGATGAGGATATACATTCTCATCTCCAGCTCCGTGAATTGGGTCAGGTCGAGGTCTCCCCATTTTTGGTACTCGGAGCCTGTTTCTGAAGAAGCTCCTTTAGGCTTCCAAATTGGGCTCCGATTTTCTTGAAAAAACCCTTGAAGTTCAGCCGGATCACCTCAAAGCAGAGGATATACAGGTCCTGCACGTCACCACAGAACACCTCGTTTGCGAGGTCGTAATTCAGGAGCTTCACTTCTCCATCCGTGGCCTCACATACGACCGAGATGTTTTTGTGGTCGATCAGGAGCTTCTTTGTCAGGCGCTCGAACTTGTCGCCGGAGATGCTGGAAAATGCGGAGGTCAGCGCCGGAAGGGCGTCCTCCACATCGACATCCATGATGTTCTTCGGCTTTTCGGAGGAGCCTTCCTCATTGGAGCCTCCGCCAACCAGGGCAGCAACGCCGCCCAGCAGCGGGGACAGGATAGCGGCGAGCTCGCCGCTGATATTCACGGCCGTGAAGGCCGGGAACGGCTTGATGTAGAAGGTGCTCTCACCGATTTGCTTTTCAGTGACTTCCATCTGTTTCATAATTCAATACCCCCTTATTGAATCGAGAGGGGCTGCCCAGGCGGGCAGCCCCTGCTCAGTGCTTTACTCGGTCAGGTTGCCGGAGCCGGTGTGCAGCTCCCACTCACGGTTGGTGGACTCCTTTCCGAATCCACGGGACGCCGGCTTGATGGGCCAGGCGGCGTCGGTACTGAAGACCATGCCGCCCTTCAAGTCCTTAATCAGGATCGGGAACATACCGTCGCCGGTCTGCCGGTCCTCGGCGAACCGCTCCTGAAGGAAGGAGTTCGTGTCGGAGGTCTGCAACACCGTGATCTTCACGATGTAGGTGTCGTCCGGGCTGATGCTGCGGACGATCTCCCCGTCGCACCCGACCTTTTTGGTCACGCCGTCGCCGTTGGGGTCGATGGTGATAAACGAGTCGTCTGCGTAGCCGGTGACAATGTGGTTGCCAAGGGCCATGGTGACCTCTTTCGGGTTATAGGTCTTGATCTTTCCCATTGCTCACTCCTCCTTTCTTACAGCTCATAGGTCAGGCTGCCGGACAGCTCCGCAAAGTGGATGGCGCCGGCCAGTCTGGCCTTAAAGGTGCATTTGGTCAGCCGGCGGGAGGCCCGCTCGGAGGCGGACAGGCTTGCCGCCAGAGGCACAGAGGTCGTGTACCCGGGGATGGAGTTGCCATCCTCATCGAACTCCTCCTCGGCGATGCCGCCGACATCCTGCCCAGCCTTCAGGGAGGCGAGCATCTGGTTCTGCACCAGGCCGATACCGCTGTCAGTGTAGGGCACCTTCGGGCGGGTGACAAACAGGTTCACCACCCGGACCTGCATATCGTTCTTCAGCCAATCCCGGAACCGGATAACGTCGGCCCATTCGCCGGCGACAACCTTGCCGTTCATGGTGATGTTCTTGTTGCCTACGGTGATGAAGTAATCCAGATTGGCGTCTGCCAGGGCCTTCATCTCGTTACTGGTCAGAGTGGAGGGGTACACGGCGGCCAGGGTCTTGAAGGCCGAGGTCTCGCTGCCGGATTCATAGTTGAGCCACTTCGCCACGGCCGCCACGTTCATGTAGAGGTTGGCGGGCGGGATATCCTCATCGGCCTGGCCGGTGCTCTCCCGGCCATAGATACCCTTGGTGCGGTAATAGACCGCACCGACGCTGGGCTGGTTCGCACCGTCCTCGCCGGCGCCGAAAAAGCCCGTCTCGGTGTAGCAGAACATCTTCTCCTGGGTCTCGATGTAGGCGGCGATGTCCTCGTACAGCGCGGGGTCAACGCCGGCGGTGCAGAGCACATACCAGCCGCTCATATCCAGGGCCCGGGCAATCGTGGTGGCCGGGGTCTCCAGGACCTTGTCGGGGGTGTCGATGGGAGCGTCATCCTCGGAGGCAGCGGTGGCCTGGGCGGCCGCTCCCCTTTTCCTGGTGTCGGGGTAGCTGACGGTCACGCCGTAGCTGACCGGCAGAGCACCCTCACGGCCGACGGAGACAACGAGGTTGATGTCCGGGCTCCCCTTCTCCATCGCCGCGATCTCGGCGAAGATGGGGAGCTTGGAGAGGTCCTCCAGGCCGGTGATGACCTCTCCGTCGATGGACACGGTGTAGCCCCTCGCGGTCAGCTCCTCGACGAGCTCCGTGTTGTTTATCCCGGAAATCGGCCCCTCCAGAACGATGTAGAGCCGCCGGGCGTTTTCATTGAAGGTAATCGTGCAGCCGGTGACGTTGCCGGCTGCTCCGATCTTGTCCTTGACGATCTCATTGGCTTCCTTGATCGTCTCAGCGGCCCCTTCCGCCTCCTTTGAGGGCTTCTGGACCGCAATATAGACCTGCGTGGGAGATGGACTCTGCGAGAAGGCCACGCGAGCGGCCACGCCGACCGGGTCTGCGCCATCTCCGCTGGTGACGAAGCCAGCGTCCTCCACCTCGGCGATGCTGGAGTAGACGCCCACATCCGGCGCCTGGCTCTCGCCCTTCGGAGCAGGTCCCATAATCAGCAGATTGTCAAAGCTGGTATCATCGACAATCGGGGTTGCGATGTCAATGTCAACGGTGGCAATCTGGTCATAGTTTTTGCTCATTGACTTTTATCCTCCTTGATCTCAACTTCGGTGAAGTAGCCGGTCTTCTGCTGCGCCAGCTCCTCAGACCCACCGCCGCTGGAGTTCTGCTCGAACTTTGGGACGATGATGTCATCGGCGTTTTGGCCGGCTCCGTTGAATTGGCCGCTGGAGCTTTCGGTATCTTCCGGTTCCTTCTCCGTGTAGGTGGGCGCTCCGGTATCCGGGTCAACCTCACCGGTGGAGTACTGGATGCTGCTCTCATCAAGAACAGCAGCATAGCCGACCGCCTTTTGGGTGAAATAAAACAGGACCGGCAGCCTAGAACGAAACTCGTAGTTGTTGTCGTTCACCAGACCAGTCAGGTCCTGTGCGTCACCATCGAAGGAGATTGCCACATCATGGGAGTGGCACCACTCAATGGCGTATTGGGAATTCAGGAAATCCGCAAAGGCGAGCATATCGTCCATAGCGGTGTTCTCGTAAGCAACCGTCTGCCCCGTTTCATCGTCTACGACAGGCAGCCCATTCGTAAACAGGTCCACCTGCATACTGATCCGGGACTGGTAGTAGCCCACCATCTCCCCGTTCACCTCTTTGTAAACAGGAGCGAGCGGGCGTTTCACATTCCCGGGGGTGATGGTGACGAGCGGGGTCTGTGGCTTCGCCACCCTGCTCTGCCGAGTAAAGGTGACCTCTGCTCCGGCAAAGTATTGAGCGGTCAGGGAGCAAAACAACTCCTTCGCTCGGGATACCCTCATGGCCCTTCACCTCCACCCTCCGGCGGCTCCTGTTCTTCCCCGCCCGGGACCTGCTCTGGAAAGACAGGATCTCCGACCGGCGGTTCCAAATCAATGGAGCCGGCGGCATCGCTGGGGACGAGCACAAACTGATAGTTCAAGTGTGACAGGATCGTGTGGTCCCAGACCTGCGAGGACACACATTCATACCAGTCGCCGTGGTAGTACAGCAGGTCTCCCTTCCGGTTCAGCTTTTCGTCGGCTACGACGAGGCCAGCCACGCCATGGGCTTCAAGCCGCTTTACCTTGCGCTGGCCTTCCGGGAGCGCCTGCATCTGGTCGGTACTGAGGGGATGGACATTCAGGCTGGCCCCGAAATCACTGTGCGTCGAAACAAGGTAGCCCTTGACATTCTTCTGCTCGCCGAATCTCCGGATCCAGTAGAGCTTGTTGAAAATCGTAATGTTCAAGGGCTATCCCCCTCTCCGCTTGATGACGAAATTGACCGACTGCCGCATGGTGCCGGTGTCAATCAGGGGCTGCTCGGAGCCTTTCTTCTGGATGGTGGATTCTGCGTTCGGGGCAAAATCGCCGTTGACGATCTCATCCTGGACCAGACCTTTTGCCATAGCCCCAAGCTGCTGAAGCGCCTGTTCGGCGCTGCCGCCGGAGTTGACGATGCGATTGGCTGCTTCACAGCCCGCCTTCAGTTCCGCTTCATGGTTCTCGAAGCTCTGCCGCATGAACGGCCGTTCCGGGGTATCCGAGGAGCCGAACTCGTTGTAGACGGCCACTTCCGCTATGCTGGTGCCGTCCTCATACTTCTGGTCGCCCTGGAAGCCAACCTGGACCTCCAGGTCTTGCAGCTTCTTCAGTTCCCGGAAGAACTTCCGGCCGGCGGGGGTCAGATCTGAAAACTGTCTTGCCATGGGCTATTCAACCTCGCTTTCCCCGCTGCAATGGATCGGCACAATGACCGACCTGCGGAGCTGGAGGAACTGGACGCCATAAACAGTCAGGCCGAGTTCGGCATCCGCTGCGAGGTTGGAACTCTGATTGGCTCCAAAGCTGACGCTGCTGCCGCCCTCAGACACGCTTCCAACAGCGAAGCCGATGCCGATAGTCCCGAGTTCTCCCAGCGGGTTTTCACCGAATCCGGCCATTTTCAGCTTGTGGCAGACGAGATAGGCAAGGCCCTGCTCGTACAGCTTGCCAAACTGCTTCCGGCTCACCATGGGGCGGACAATCTCCATCATCTTCTCGATAATGGCGTCATCCACGTTCTTGAACTCCCCGCCGGTAAGCCGGATGATCTCCATGGCCGTCATGGCACTCACCTCTTATCAGCCCTCCGCGCCGCTCGCGGGCGTAGTGCGCTTGAAGCTGCGCTTACCGGTCTTCGGTGCCTCGGCCTTATCACCGGAATCGTCGCCCTTCTTCTCGTTGTCCACGATCTTGATGTACTTCTTCACGGCGAATGCCTGAATGGCAGGCAGAGCGGCGACATCCTTGGACACGGTGATCTGGCTGTCAGGCATGAGGATTTCCGTTCCGATGTTGATAATCTTGCTGCCGATGTTCTTGATAATCATGGTGCAACCTCCTTAAAGTGAGGGCCGTCGGGTGCTCCCGACGGCCCTTTTTGTTTCCATAGTCCCCCCTTGTGATACCATCCGGTAACAAGAGGGCATAATTATGCCACGCCCACAGCAATCAGGCAGGACAGCGGGTAATACACGATCACACCGGCGGTCCGAGCCTCGCAGGGGATGACGGTCTCCAGGTTGCGGACCTGGAGGGGGTACTGGTAGAAGGGCATGGGGTTCTCCAGGGTCAGCTTGCGGGCGTCGTTGGTGAACAGGAAAGCCACGCCCTGTCCGCCGGTTGCCTTGGCGTAGGGGTTGGTGTCCACGCTGTCGGCATCCAGCTCGGGAGCAGAGATGATGTCCTTCAGATAGGGAGCGTGCTCCAGCAGGAACGCCTTGACGGTGGTGGAGGTATCGGGGATACGGCGGGTGCTGATGTCCATGTAGACATCGGCGGGGACACACAGGGTATCAGGACGCTCCACGTTCTTGGTCATCTTGGCGACCTGCTTCTGCATACCGTTCACGTCGTACAGGATCTCATCGGCGGTCTTCTCCAGCCAGGAGGTCTTGCTAGACTCGGAGCCAGCGCCGATAGTGTAGAGTGGGATGCTCTGCCCCTCGGACAGAACGCCCATCAGGCCAGACTCCTCATCACCACACCAGGCAATCTTGTTGGTCAGGTGGTCAATGGAGTACCGGGCAGATTCAGCCTTGCGGACATCCAGGGACTTACCGGCCAGGCGGGAGGCCCGCATCTCCTGAGCGGAGTAGCCGTAGCTGTCACCGATGGACTTCACCAGCGCAGTAGAGGGCTTGCCCTTCACATCGGCGCGGGGCAGGTCGGTGCTGTAATTGTCGATGATCTTGGCAAGGCCGCTCTTGTCGTAGGTGTAGTAGGTGATGGTCTCAGCGCCGGGGTCAGCCTCGGAGCTGATGGGGAACAGGTTCAGGGCTGTGAATTCGGGGTACTGGACATCGTAAGACTGAGCCTTGACGTGATCCAGCTCACGGGCGAAGAACATAGAGGCGTCCTCGGCGCTGTCGAAGCGGGTGCCGGGGGACGCCATGATAGCCGCCGGAATGGCGGAGTTCTTCAGCGCCCGCATTTCGGTGCTGTCATAGTGAGTGTGCTTTTTCATCTCAGTGCTTCCTCCTTCTCGCCTTATGCTCCGGCGCCGGTGTTGTCAGCGCCGGGCTTCCACTTGCTGTCGGCATCGCTGTACTTCAGGACCTGCCCGTCAGTGGCGGGGGTGCTGAGGTCAACATCGCTCAGGTCACCCAGCTTGGTAGCGCCGGCAGCAGAGCCACCAGAAGCATTGCCCCCAACGACGGGCTGACGCATCAGCTCAACAGGGGCGATGCCGTTGTCGATACCGCCGATGAAGCGACCGTTCACAGCAATGGTGGTGCCATCGTCCTCGGTGCTGGTGAAGCAGCCGGCCTCATCACCGTCGATGATGAGGTACAGGGGGTCACCATAGGCAGGCTCATCACCGGTCTCAACACGGACATAGATCCGACCGTAGCGCATGACGCCGATGCCGACGCCCTTGCGAACCGCCAGGTGGCCGTCCATGTCATACTCGGTGGTACGATTGTTGGTAGTCACGCCCTCAAACTTGTCGGCGGTAGCGCCGGATTCAGGGAGAGCGATGTTGACGCCAGGCTTGGAGCCCTGCACCACACCCATGCCGAACTTCATCACGCCGTTCTCCTCTTCGTTCAGGAAGGTGTCAACAGCATAGGGCGCCAAATCGACGATGCCGCCGGCGGCGCCAATAGGGGTTGCGTAACCGTAACGGGTCTGAGCACTCATCTTACTTATCCTCCTTCTTCTTGTTCTGCTGACGGTCGATCATGCGCTGCCGGGCCTTGATGGAGGAATCTCCATCATCGGCGGGGGCAGGCTGCCGGCCGTCCTGATTGAACATCTGCTTGATCTGGTACGAGGTGTCCTTCCGGTCCCGGGAGTTCACGTCCGCAACAGCGTAGTCGTAGGCGGCGTTGATGTACGCAGCACTCTTGCCATCCAGGCGCATACCGGGCCGAACAGCACGGATGACGGCCTTCTTGGCGGCCATGATGCCCATGTTCTCCAGGCCGTCCATGTTCAGAGCACGGCCAACGATGCCGAGCTGAATTCGCTGCCGGACGATCTGATCCACGGCATCCACATTCAGGACAGACTTGCCGACCTCGGAGGCATTGGTGGCGGGGATGTCATCATCATCGCCATCCGTGTTCTCCTCAGCGGGAGGCTCAACAGGGGTGCCCTCGTCATCACCGTTCTCCTTGGCCTTGGCAGGAACAGTAGCGGCGGGTGCGGGGGCGGCCCCTTCATCACCATCGCAGTTCTTCCCGTCAGTATCGCAGGCGGAATCAAAGTCGCGCTCCGCAAGCAGGGTGTCAATGATGTCGAACAGGATGTCCATATCGCCGTCCTGCTGGGCAATCACGCCCATGGCGGCCTCCTTGTCGGCAGGCTCCTCGCCCTCATCCCGGCGGTCCCGGCGGTCTTTGACCATCTGAACCTGATCGGCGATGTCGTCGCCATCAGCCTGACCGGAGGCGGCGATGACGGTGTCATCATCACCATCGGCCACGGCGGCAGCGCCCTCAGCGGGCTTGAGATCGGCCACGGGCACGGTGTCGTCCTCCTGGTCAGCCTGGGCCTTGGCGGCCAGGCGCTCGGCACGACGGGTCTTGTAGGCCGCAATGGCCTGAGCCAGATCCTCGGGGCTCATAACACCATCAGCCCGGCGAGCCTTTTTGGTCTTGGGGTTTGCACTCATACTCTTTGCTCCTTTCTTTTTTCGGTCACGGCTGTCAATATTCAGCCGTGCCTGCTCACCGGCCCTGGCCTCAAGGACAAGTGCCAAGTGATTGATAACGATGTTCCGCTGAACTGCATCATAGGGCTGCCCATTCCATTCGCCCGGGGTTTCGTCCAGATCCAAGTTGTAGCCGAGGGACAATTCCTTCAATCCGGCCAATTTCATCTCATCGGTGTCATGGATGATGATTTTGGCCCTTACCGATGCTCCATCTCTGAAGCCTTCGGACAAAATGGTGCCGACCGCATTTTCATGGACATTGTCCTTAGTAATGAGACCGGCGTCGTGTGTGATGCAAATTGGCTTCCCGCAATATGATGCAAGGCTTTCCGGTTTGAAAACCTCCTCCGGGAGCCGCAGTTCTCGCCTGATTGATCCGTCTGGATTCGTGTACTCAAAGATACCCGTCGAGGTCAAAATTGGGGTGTCCTCCAGATAACCTTCTGGCGTATATGTTGCTTTTACCAACGGGATACTATCCAGTCGGAGTACACGAGCAAGTTTAGGGGCATCTCTTATGGAACCCATATTCATCCTCCTCCCGGCAACAAAAAAGGGCACACTTTCGTGTACCCTTCATGCGGCCTCTCGGTCAAAAATATTTTTCCAGTATTTCAGTTAATCCTTCATCGCTGTAATAATACAAGGTCGTTCGCGGAATCCCGATGATTTCGCTCCATTCAGCTATGGTTTTCGTAATACCTCTTACGGTGATTTTCCTGTTCTTTGAGGTGTTGTTTTCTTGCATCTTGAGGCTGACCCATCTACAATTTTCGGGAGTATAATCTCCATCATTGTCAATGCGATCTATCGTCAAGTCCTCATGGTATCCATTTTCGTGGGCCCATTTGCTGAACGCTTCAAAACCAGTCTTTCCACTCCATTCTTTACACACCGAAATCCCACGTCCTCCGTACCTGGGGTACTTCTGATTTTTGGGATTATTGCATCGGGTGTTCATGTTCTTCCATATCCTGTGGAGCCGTGTTCCTGTTGCCCCATGGGTTCTTTTTGCCGCTCCGCTTTTAGCAAATTCGCGCTGGAGGCACCCGCAAGATTTTGACTGTCCTTTTCTAAGGCTTCCAGCGAGTACGTCCGCCTCATTGCCACACGCGCATTTACAGTGGTAGTGAGCCCTCTTTGCACCACTTGGCTCAATATAGTCATCGGTGCGATAGAGAACCGTCCATCTGCCAAATGTTTTTCCGGTCAGATCAATCAGTTTTCCCATGCCACTCACGCTCTCCTAGCTTTTATATATCGCACTTTAACTATAACATATTGCGGCTAAAGTGCAATATATTGCGGCATTTTATTACAGAAACACAGCTTTAGGCTCCTACTGGCGGTGCTTTATTCATCAGGCTCCTCCCCTACCGCACCTTCCTCGCCGTCCTTCTTGGCGTCGAGGTCGCCCGGGGCAAAGGCGCTACCATCACCTTCGTCGGTGTTGGCAGTCTCCTCCCCCACAGCCTCAGAGACAAGTTCAGTCAGTTTGAGCGTGAGCATCTGGATATGCTCCAGTTCATCCAGAAGCAGATTCTGGTAGGTATCGCCCAGATCTCCAATTCCCTGCTCGGTGTCCTGGACGCCCATAGCGAGACTGTCAATCTGTTCGCAGACTTTGACCATCTGCTGGCTCAAGCTGCTGATGGCGTAAGCGTTTTTCATGGCTTTCATCCCCTTCTATCGAATTTTTCTGCCCGGGAGGCCCTGTCGCCCGGTCGGGAGGGTCCCGGCTGTTCTTCAGCACATTCTCACTCATAGGTCATGTACCTTTCCTGAGCGTCGCGGCCTGCGGCTACTGCCCAAACCGATTGCGGCGGAAGGTACTCTTCCATCCAGCAAATTTGTCTCGCTCCACCACATCAGGCTCGCACTTTTTCCCGCAGCCCTTGTTGCTCCTCTTGCAGATGCAGATGGTCTTCCCATCCTGGATGTCGATATAGACCTTGATCTTTTCTTTCGTCTCCATTCCGGTCAGCCTTTCTTATCTGATTTCTGCATAGGGACATTGACGGTGTCATAGTCAAACACCGGGATTGCGACACAGCGGCAAAGGTAGTCCTCCCCAGGGTGGCAATGGCGGCCGGTGTAGACCCGGCCTGACTTCGTTTCGTACCACATCTCCGGCGGGTCATCCCAATCAAAGGTCTTCCCGTCCAATGCCCGGTGACAATCCCGCACCCGGCTATCCTTGGATGAGGACCACCGGTACTTGGTACAGCCAGCATCCTTTTGCTGGAGCTTCGAGAGTTGGGCGTTCAGGCTGCCCACCTGATCCCGGGCCAAAGCCTGGGCCTTACGGCGGGTCACCCCATACACCTGCTGGATCTCCTTCGAGATGTCGGTGACAGTACGGCCCTTTTTGAAGCCGTCCAGGATAATCTCACGCATGGAGCCAAGTGTTTCATTCGGGATGCTCTTGATCTTGCTGATGTTCTCATCTACCCAGCGGCGGAGGGCTTCTTCGTAGAAGTCGCCGTTGTAGTAGTCATCCATCAGGTCGATGCCGAGGGTATCCTTACAGACCCGCTTCCACTCCCGGAGTGAGTTGGTCTTGGTGAGCTTGGCGATCTTCTGGACGAGGCCATCCAGGCCGAAGGCGGCCAGCTTCTGCTCCAGCTCTTCAGCCACCTTCTGAAGCTCCTGCCTCACCTTATCCTCCAGATTCCGGGAGGCATCAAGGCGGGAATCATTCCGCTGCTCCCGCCGGTACTCATCCATGATGGCTGGCAGGTGCTCAACGAGGGATTTCTTCAGGAGCCGGATATAGCCATTCGTGACCCGCTTGAACTCCCGCTCCGCCGTCTCTGGGTAGTGCGGGACAGACCTGCTCTTGACGACCTTCCTGCCCCTGAATTTGGGCCTTACCGCCGCTTGGACGGCCAACTGGTGTTGTTTGTTGGTCACGGGCCTATACCCCCTTTCCCGGCCCTTTATGGAGGTTTGGCGGGGTATTCCGGCTTAGAGTGCCCCCGCCTCTTTCCAGGCGGAGTAGATCTTCGGACCCTGAATGGCAATCCAGTCCACCATTTCCTCATTCTTGGCCCACGGGCCTTCAACTTCAGAGGAACTACTTGCAAGCCCGCTTTCGTTGAAAAACGCATGGACGATCTCGTGCCGCAAGGTCTCTTTACGAGAGGCTTCGATGGTCTCGGGCGGCTCATGCTCCCAGCCTTTGCAGGTGTTCATGTCGCACAAAACGATCTGTTTGGTAAGGCCATCGCAGTAGCCCACGATCTTCAGGCGCTCAAACGCCTCGTCTTCGTCATATTTCTTTGTGGTCACCGTATATTCGGTGCCAAGCACATTTACTTTCATGTCTCCTCCTGCGAGGGCTCCTATGCCGCTGGGAGCCAGTCTAATGGGGTAGGTATTGCTGCGGATCATGGGAAACGCTGTATTCTGTTCTGCGGGTCTGGAAAAGTGCAGGAACAGCGCATCCGCCACAATCACGGATTTACGGATGCGGTTATGAACACCTGCCCGACCTGCTTTTTGCCGTTCTGGGTAAGGCTGAAATCTACCCTCTCTATTTTGTAGGACATACCCGGCTTGAAAGCGAGTTCGGTTTCGTAACTCATTGCTCCGCCGAAGATTGCCGCAGCAGAGCTTCTTCCACCTCCATACGCAGAGAGGTTCGTGATATCTACGGCCTTTGCGGTTTCGGGCACTTTGTAGATTATCTGAACTGGCAGTTTATCGAACCCTTCCAGGCTTGAATACAGCGAAGTGCTCGTCACGACAGGGCTTGTTACCTCTCTCCCTTCAAGGTCTTCCTTGAGCTTTTCGGCCGATGAGAAGTCGCCTCTAGCAACTTTGTTGAGCATCGTTTTCACTTTCGGGTTATCAGAGATGTGTGATAAATCCTGCTCTCCTCTGTACGCCAGAAGCGGAACACCGACTTCATGGTCAAGTGCCTCGGTTATTGCCTCTGCCGCTTTTTTGGCTTCTTCATCGTTCGTGCGTGTGCCGTTCAAATATTCGTTGACCCTCTGGTAGTTCACGCCATACTGTGATGTGTAACCATTTAGGGCACTTACCTGCTCTTTGGTCATTCCATCAATGGCGCTTCTGGTGGCTTCTTCAAACCTACTTTTTCCTTCCGGGTTAAGGTCTCTGTCGGTTCCAGAGTATTCCGAAATTTCTTCGTCGGTCAGAACGGAATTTTTGTTGAGGTTACTGTAAACAGGCGTTCCGTCAGTCTTTTTCAAGTACGCTTCCGGGATTTCCTCTTTGTTTTCGTGCAACTTGGGGTCTACCCCAGCCTCTTTGCAGGCCCTGATATATTCGTCCCTGCCCATAGTTCCAGCTCGGCTTCCAAAGTTGGCATAGTACGAAACATCAGAGTTTTCTCTGTATGATAACTCGGGGTCAAACACCTTGTAGGTGTCATATTCCTGGTCATACTCAACTTTCGCTCCGTCTTTTTCAAGCTGCTTTACAAATTCAGAGCGTTCCTCCGATTTTTGCTCATCGCTCATACCGAACCCCATGACATTGTCTTTCCGTTTGTTGATGAGCTCTTTTGTCTTGTCGGACTTTTTACTATACGGAACCGGATTCGAGCCTTTCGGAGCGGAGCCGCCCACTTTCCCAGGCACTCCTTCGTGCCCATGATTTCCAGAACCAGGGCCGCCATCCTCCTTCTCTGGGTCGCCCACAACGGCCTTTCCGACGCTGGAGACCAGATCGTCGTGCATCTCGCCCTCGTCGTCTCCGAAAAACAGAGCGGTGTCGATGCAGGTCTTCAGTATCTTCAGCCCATCGGCAAACGGCTGGAACATGGAGGCGGCCAGCTCATCCAGCTCCTCCATGGTGCGGAACCTCGCCCCGGACATCTCCAGATCGAGGCAGTTCGGTTCACCATCATAGTCGGTGCAGAGGTACAGGTGCGGCCGCAGGCCGGTATCCGGCTCATAGGGGCCGAGGCCGAGCGGGATCAGTTCCTTCGGACTGATGCCAAACTCCTCCTCAGTCTCCCGGAAGGCCGCCTGGGTCGGGGTCTCCCCTGGCTCCACATGGCCGCCCGGGCCACATACCAGGCCGTAACCGAAGTCGTTGTGGCGGGTGCCGGACAGGACCTTGCCGTCTGAGATCACCAGGACGCCCACGGATTCTTTAGGCCGGTTGATAATCCCATCTGCTCCATCGGTATTGTCTACGCCCTTCTCCGCCTTTTCGACAAGCTCTTCGGCGCTCATGTCCTCTGGCAGCTTCGTAGCCGCAGGGGCCGCAGCGGGGGCGTTGCCTCCCGTCTCCAGATCTGCATTGTGCTCTTCAACGCTGACATCCTGGACGTATTCGGCGAAGTTGCCCTCCTCAAAGATACTGGTGCCGGTTCCGGGTTGCACAGGTTGCCCCTGGGCATCAACAGGGTTTTCCGTTGCAATCTGCTCCGGGAACAGCTCGTCATCGTCGTATTCGTCCAGCATAGCCTCCACGTCGAACTCCTCGCTGTCAGCCAGCTTCTGGCGTACCTCGCTCGGGTCAATGGCCTGCATATTGACATAGATCTGGGCGGTCTGTGCCCGGGTGAACTTGGTCTGCTCCCGCTTCTGTTCAAGATCCGCCTGCTCCACATCGCTCAGAGACCAGAGCGGGTTGAACTTAATCTTGATCTTCGGGACCTCATCCACTTCACCGGTGGCGAGGCCGGCCTGGAAGATGATAGACAGCAAATAACGCAGGTTGCTCTTGAGCATCCTGCGCTGAATTCGTTCGACATAGTTGTAGTAGTTCTCCATGCTGGTGTCATCGGTGGAACTCATGCCTCCGACGGCCTGGCCGAATAGGATCGTCTGCGGGATATTGGACAACGCAGACAGCATATTGCAGGACGCACTCACCACATCATTGATGCCGCTGAACTGGAAGGTCTTGAAGTCATAATCCTCGCCCTCTGCGTCGATTACAAGGCTGTTCAGAAGCCCACGGGCCATATCAATAACCTGGAGGCGCCGCAACACCTTGCTCTCCCCCTCTTCTGTGGCAAGTTCCGCAGCGAGGTTCTGCATCTTATAGATAGGCTGAACAGAGCGGTCAAGCATTTTAGGGGCGCTCCTGTGGGCCACCTCAGCGTCCCGGATGGCCCGGTGCAGGCGAATGTATTCTGGTACGCCCCAGAGCTGGTAGATGGAATTCGTGGTGTTCTCGGGCAAGATACCGTTTTGAAAAACGAGGCACCTGCTGTCATGGACTGTAAAGCTCCCGTACTTGCTGAAGATCTGGTAATACTCCGGCAAGCCGAGGCGGCTGCCACGGGTGCTGAACGGGTCCCTGGGGTCGTAGTTAAACAGCGTCGTGTAGTCCGGCTGGATGACTGAGCGGTCGAATACCCGAATGTCGTCGATAGACTGGATATGCCGCCAGTCGAGCGGTTCATCCAGGCCACGGCCGTCATTGATGAGCATGACCGCCAGAGATCCACCGAAGAGACGTGCCCATTTGATGGCGGTCATGGCGGTCTCTTCCCAATCCAGCTCATCCAGGGCCTCAGTGTAAAAATCCTCTACCGCCTGATCCGATACATCTTTCAGCTCAAAACCATGCTTTATGGCTTCCTCTGCCGGCGTGTCGATGATTTTAGCAAACAGACCGTTCCCCTCATAGTACATGGTCAGCAGCTCGTCGGGAACAGCGTCTTCCGGGACGAACTTGTACTGCTCAGACGCATCCTTCTGCGTACCATACCGGGTCATCATGTTCACATAGCCATCAGCACGGTACGGCCGCACCGCCTTGCCAGCCTGTTTCTGAATCAGATCGGCATATCTAGCAATGCGGTCAAGCTGCGTGATCTTGTGCTTTTCCAATGCGCTTGCACCTCTTTCCGGTATCGTAATCAAATCAGGCTGCTGACATCAAAGGCGCTGGCCTCGATCTCCGCAAAGCCGTTGGCGGATGCGTCCACCATATCCTTGAACTTCCCATCCGGGAAATTCTCCAGTTGCAACAGGTACTCTTCATTCCAAGGGCCATAGACCAGGTCGAAATTGCCGGCCTGCCATTGGGCTGCCATAGGCTCCGCTCTGGCTTCCTTGCTGCCGGTTTCGGCCACAGTCTTCACATCGAAACCGGCCAGGTACTTAACGTAGGATTCCGCCTGTTCCTTGCCCGCTTGCCCGGGGTCCTTCGGGAGCCTGATGCGGACCCGCTTGTAGGCGGCCCGGTCGGCCTGGGCGGTGAGCTTGATGGTCTTTCGCACATCTGAGGCGGACATCTGCCGATTGATGACATCCGCTATTACATAGCGGCCATTCTTCCGCTTTCCAATGAGGACACCGGCGGTATAGGCCGGGTCTCCATCCTCGGTCTTCTCCGTAGCTGCCAAGTCCCAGCAGCGTACCCATCTGATGACATCGCCCGGAACTTTGTCCAGGATTTCTCCAATTTGGGTTCGCTTGAAAAACAGGCCGGCGGCCGCCTTGATCTTCCAGTTGCCGTTCAAGAGCCGTTCTCGCTCAATGACTGACAAGGCTTTCAGGTTTGCAAGGTATCCGGGGTTCACCCGGAGCAATTCCTGATTGTCGCTCAGTTTCGAGGCGATGAACGTGACCGAGCGGGGTTCCTGCCGCTCTTCCTCAGTCTGGAGGTTGAACTGCTCCCACAGCTCTTGCCGGGTGTTTGCCCAATACAGAGTCTCATTCCGACGAATGAACCAGCGGATTTTCCCGCTGCGCTCCGGTATCGGGTATCCGGTGTTTGGGTCAATCCACCACTCGATGAACTTCGCCACCCAGCTATCCGCATCTGGGTTACAGGTGGCCCGGACAAACGGGGTCACGCCGCAGGTGGAGCGGTTACGGGAAAGCATATAGAAGAAGGTCTTTTCGGAGAAGTGGGTTAGCTCGTCAAAGCCAATCTCGCAGATCTGGGAGCCCTGCCACTTGTGGACATCTTCATCTCGCTCAATGTGGGCAAAGGTCACCTTGGAAACGATGTTCCCATCCTTGTCCCTGAACCACCACTGGCCCCTTGCAAACTTCGGGTCCGCTCCACGGACGCCCCGGTAAATCTGTATAGATTCATCCCAAAGGCCGCCCTGAGCAAAAATCTGATTGAAATTGCGGCGGAAGATGGTGCAGCCAAAGCCGGAAACATTCTTGTAGCGGAGCGGTGACAGCAGCAGGCCGAATGATTTCCCGCCGCCGGCAGCCCCACCGTATATGCAGATAGACGCCGGTGTCGCCATGAACATTGTCTGAGGGCCTTCCTGCGGCTTCAGGATCAGTGACATCCAATCACCGCCTTACTGCTCAGACGACGCTTTATCGGTCTCCCCGGTATCCGGTTTGCCTGCCTCTTCCTTCATCTCGCAGCTCTCCTCCGAGGCGATCTGCGGCATATAGATGACGACATCGTTGTTGCCGTCCTCATCGCTCATGTTCACCGATGCGCTCATGCCCTCCGGGTTTGCACCCAGGGCAGCGACCTTGGCATCCAGTTCGACTTCCCGGCGCCGGTCGGCCGCAATGCTCTCGCGCTCCTTGCGGTTCTCCTCCGGTTCATACCCGGCCATCCGCATCAGTGTCGTGTAGGCATCAATGTTGCCGCCCATTGCCATAGTGAACAGCCGCGCCTGAAGGGCGGCCATGTTGGTCTGCTCATTGGCCGGAAAGCCAAGTTCCTTCAGGTTATCGGCAATCTTTCCTTTTGCGGCTAGGTCAAGCAGGTATCTGACGGCCGATTTGGCGTCCCTTTTCGCTCGTCTGGACTCCCCTGACTTCACCCCGCCAGCCCGCCCGCGCTTCTTAGCTTCCTCACTGGTTATGTCTCCCTTTTTGTAGGGCTTCAAATTGGCGTCCTGTTTCGGGTTTCGAGCCATCAGATCTCACCTTCTTTCTGCATAAAAATAGCCCCTCGCACAAAGGCGTAGAGGCCATTTTAAGGGCTTAGTTTTCTGGGGGTGGAGTTATATGCCGTAGAGCCTTTGCACAGTCTCCACGCCCTTTTGCGCAATTTCCGAGGGGTCTTTCCCAATGGATTGATAAAAGGCCCCATGGATCATGCACTCGTACCCTCGGCGCATATCGTCGGAGTCCTCTTTCGAGATCCCAAGGCGGAAGTCCTTGGCGATACGAAGCGCAGCTTTGAAGTCGCCGGCAGCCACCAGGCGCCGGACCGTATCACTCTTACGCTCCATACTTCTCCTCCGGTTTCCGCTTCCCGTCATCAAACGGGAACTGGTAACGGTTCGGGTTGTGTTTCTGGAGGCAGATGTTGATGTCCCGGTTCCAGGTGCAGTCGTCGAACAGGTTCTCCTCCAGCGGGGTCAGGATCTTCTGGTCATTCTGGATAGCGTGGACTGCATCACGCCGGAGTTGGTACTTCCCGTATGAGGTGTGCCAATTATACGCCCACTCCGGGAACAGGCCATTCACCCGCTGGCACTCCTCCACCGGTTTCGGGACCGGGATCGTATCCGGGTCAAGCAGATGGAAGAAATCCATCCCCTCCCACCCCAGGACCCCCTCCCGGGGTTCCTTTTCCGTCCACATCAGCACGATTGCCTTTGCAACGAAGATGGTCTCCTCCGAGGGCTTGCTGACCATGTCGTTCGCCCGGTTCAGGGCCACGACCTCATCCAACAGATGCGGGTAGAATACCTCTGCCGTCTGGGTCAGCATCTTCCAGAACTCCTTGCGGTTCTTTTTGAAAAGCTCCGCCGCCAGCCGGCCGGCCTTTACGACCTCCCGCTTGCGAATTGCCCGGTGCAGCTCTTTCGCCAGCTCATCCTTTGTCATCCCGGTCGGTTCCGGGCAGAACATCAGATTGCAGACGAAGTAATCTGCGTCCCGGTTCTTTTTCGCCGCGCACATCAGAGCGAGTGCCTGGGTCAGAGCCTTTTCGTCTCCGATTTCCGAGAGCGCCACGATCTCCTTTGTGATGACTCCAAAGCAATCCTCGGCAGAAATGACAAGGAACCGCTTCCGCAGGTACGGCGTGTACCCAGGAAACAGTTCCCATGCGCAATGACCGGCCAGCTCATAGTCTCCCTTTCGGATTGAGTTCTGCATGACGGACGTAACCTCCCAGAAACTGCGATTCGTCCGTGTCAGCATCTGAAATGCCAAATTTATCATCCTTTCAGCCTTTTTCAAGGCCAAATCTTAACATTTTTGGCCTTTACTATATCTTAACTGATACCGGCTAAAAGTCAATGGAAATGCAGATATTTGCGAAAATTTTTCAAAATCTACCGTTTCACATTGATGTGGGGCACATTCGTCTTCATGTTGTAGGAAAAATACTTCCCCCATTTGGACTTCATCAGATTGATGCTGGCGACCTGGTCCCCCCTCTTCTTCCCGGAGGCCCCCCCTTCATTGGTATCGGTCAGGCCCTTCGAGCAGAAGTATTTGGGCTTCAGAATCACCCGGTTCACAAGAAGCTCCTGGAGTACGAGGTCCAGGTCGTAGTTGTACTCCAGCTCTTTATGACATTTCGCTTTGAAAACCGGCCGGTTGACCCACCGGACCGCCCCGGCGCACCCCTTGAAAGAGAACTCACAGTCATAGTTCCATGGGCGGATGGTGGCGTCTGTGGCCCCGAATCCTATCTTCAGGTCAGACATGAGCTGCCCGATCCGCTCCAGCTCCGCCGTGACGACCTCGGGGGCCTCTAGGGACACCGTTTCATACATCCGGTAGTAGAAGTGGTGAATATCGTCGTCCAGGATGGCGATGACATCCTCCGGGGCATTGTCGATGAGCCACTGGTTCACTTCGGTCAGGCCGCAGATCAGCTCATCCTCCACGGCCCACACCTTGATATGGTCCTCCACATCCCGCAGGGCCTCCCGGTATTCCGCCTCCTCGCTTGCCCGGACGATGTACGTTCCGTACTGGAGGAAGCGGTGAGCCGTGCAGGTATTTGCCCGCTTATAGCTGGGGATATAGATGCCGAAGGTAGGCTCGCTCACGCTCCCCCACCCCCGGCCTCATCCATCTCAAGCACCGTCATAATGGCGTAGTTGGCAAGATCCAGCAGGGTGTCCCGCATGGATTCATCCGTAACCAGCTGCTGGTCGCTATCCGAGCAATCGAGCCTGGACAGGGTCTTGAACCGGCTGAGTTTGTCGCTCAGTCTGATTCTCACCATTGCAAGCCCCTCCTCCATGAAGGTGGCGTGGAAGCTGTCACCGTAGTCGTGGTTCTTCCGCTCATAGAGGGCGTTCAGGCCCTTGCAGATCTCCATGTGCTTTGCAACCTTGTTCTCCATCAAATCCACCCCCTTGGAAGTTCATATCCGCAGTTGAAAATGTAGTCCAGCACAGACAGGTTCGGGATGAACTCCCCGTAGAGCTGCTGGTACTGGACCGGCTCGTAGTCGGTGTAAATCAGGTCAATGCCGTGAAGCATATACTCATACGGCTCGTGGTAGTTCGCAGCTCCTCGGCCGCTCAGGTAGGTATCCGCTCCGGTTTCCTCGCACATCTGGAAGATGCGTTCATCCTTGTGTCCCTGGATACCCAGGGCGGAGGCCCGCAGGATCGCCAGAGGCTTGATACCGAACCTGTCCAAGATATGGAGGATGAGATTTTCGTTCATCTCAGTGAGCCAGGAGTTTCCGGGGCCGGAGAAGAACTGCATGATCTCCAGCAGCTCCGCCCCTTCCCCGTAGTGGGGGGCCGCCTTGCGGTAGTGCTGCTCAATCGTCTTCACCGCCCGCCCGATGCCATGGCCGGGGTCAGCAATCTCGACCCGGCAGAGCGGCGTGTCGTGGTGTGCATGGACCGGTATGGTCAGCTTCTGGGCGCCCGCCGGGGTCTTGATCCGGTTCCAGTTGTGCATACCGCTTTTGGAAAACTGGACATCATCGGACAGGACCAGCACATCGCTACGGGCCACCTTGTAGAAGAAGCCCATGTAGGGCAGGAAATCGGGCTGGTGCGAGGTCAGGATCATAGGTTTCCCCTCCTGAACACACATTCAAACGCCTCGGCCAGCGGATACCCTGCCTGTGCGCCCCGGAGAACAGGGAGCGCATACAGCGCCTTTGTGGACCGGGGGTGCGGGACCGGTCGGATCACGTTCTCATAGACAGCCAGGGCATCAACCTTAGCGTCTACCGCCTCCGGGGATACCTCGACGAAGGTGTTCGGCTTGAACCGATCCTCCGACGGGTTCAAAGCCCAATCCGTGGAGGACTGAACCTCCATCAGATACAGAGCCTCGACCGGATGGTACTCACCCCTACCCCGCTGCCACAGCCGGAACGCCTCCATGCAGGAGGCTGCCGTCCAGTAGTGGTCGGTGTTGATGTCCCCGGGGTGCTGCGTAAAGATGATGTCCGGTTGAAAATCGCGGATAACGCCCTCGATGTCCTGTACCATCTGCCGGTGATCTGCGTTATGGAAGTTGCTGTCGGTGTAGTAGAACAGGTCCCGGCGGATGCCACCCCCCAGGACGGCGTGGCTTCTCTCCAGGTCATTCACGATCCTGGTCTCATCATCCTGATACCGGGTGGTGTCGCAGTTGTTCAAGACGGCCACAGCCACCTTGTCGCCTCGGCGAATGGCGTCGTAGATGAAAGCGCCGGCGCCCAGGACTTCATCGTCAGGGTGAGCCACCACAAACAGATGTTTCTTCATGTCAGCTCACACCTCCTTCAAATACGCTCTCAATCAGCCGGAGCACCGCTGGCTCATCCATTCGCTCGGCCAAATCGGACCGATACGGTACATCCAGCTTTTTGACGCCCTTCCGGTCTCGGGACACTACCATGTAGTCCCCCTTGACCGTAGCGATCTCCGCCTCCTCCTCGGTGAGCAGAGCTTCGTGCATCTTCTCCCCGGGGCGAATCCCGATCTGCACGACCGGGTAGTCCGCCGACAGGTGCATATATTCGCAGACTGCCTTCGCCAGATCCCCAGTCGTACAGGCGGCCGACCGCTTCACCAGCAGCTCACCGTTCCGGCCAACAGCAAATGCCTGCCGGACCAGAGCCACGGCCTCCTTCACTGTCATCATAAACCGGGTCATAGCCGGGTCTGTAATGGTGATGGGCATACCGTTCTGCACCTGTTCAATGAACAGTGGCACAGCGGAGCCCCGGGAGGCTACCAGATTACCGAACCGAGTCACGCAGATTTCCGTGCCGCTCTGCTGCTCGGCCTTCTGGAAAGCCAGCTTCTCCATGTAGGCTTTCGTCATGCCCATGGCCGAGGTGGGGTACACCGCTTTGTCAGTTGATAAACAGACCACCTTCTGCACTCGCTTCTGGATGGCCGCCAGCAGCAGGTTCTCGCTGCCGTTGATGTTGGTCTTCACCGCTTCCATGGGGAAGTTCTCGCAGGACGGGACCTGCTTCATAGCAGCAGCGTGAAAAACGAAATCGACCCCATACATGGCGGCGTCGATAGATCTCTTGTCCCGGATGTCCCCCAGGAAGAACCGGACATTGCGGTTCTCCCGGTATCTCTGGGCCATATCATACTGCTTTTTCTCATCCCTGCTGAAGATGCGGATCTTATCCGCCCCGGCAGCCAGGCACTCATCCAAGAAAGCGTTCCCGAAGGTCCCTGTCCCGCCGGTAATCAGAACGGTGGCTCCCTGCAAAGTCGTGATATTCATAGGGCCTTCACCGCCCTCTCGACCGCAGCGCAGACCCGCTCCACGTCATCCACAGTCATGTGCGTGTGGTACGGAAGCGTAATCAGGTTCTTGTAGGTGTCGTAGGCAACCGGGTAGTCCTGAATGTCAAATCCCTCCCGGATATAGGCCGTGAACATCGGGAGCGGCTTGTAGTGGACGTTGCAGCAGATCCCATCATCGAGCAGGCTCGCAAACACCCGGTTCCGTTCATTCTCGCCTGCCTCTGGAATACGGATGGGGAACAGGTGCATGGAGCTGGTGTAGTCCTTTCCAAAGTGCTGAAGAGCCGCCTCCACACTGCCGGGCAGATTCAAATAATAGAGCTTTGTCAGGGCCTCCCTGGCGGAGTAAAGCTCCTTCATTCGGTCAAGCTGTCCAAGGCCGGCCGCAGCATCCACATCGGTCATAATGTGGTTGTAGCCGAACAGGGCTATGTCGTACTCCCACTCCCGGCCGTGGATGCCGGAGATATTCTTTCCTGTCTGCCCATGGTCCCCAAGGAGGGCCAGGCGCCGCTCCAGCAGGTCGTTGTCGATGTTATCAAAGTCACGCCAAACAACCGCTCCGCCCTCTCCCCCGGTGGTGATGGGCTTCAGGACATGGAAGCTGAAGCAGGTGAAATCGGCCACGCACCCAACAGGATAGCCTTCGTAGCTGGCGCCGAAGCTGTGGGCGGCGTCAGCCACAACGGCGACCCTGCCTATGCTTTTTTGTAGAGGCGTAGAGGGGTGATATAGGCTGGCTTTGCTGGAAATCGCTTGAAACAGGTCTCCGTACCGGCACGGGACCCCACCGTAGTCAACTGGTATGACCGCCTTGGTCCGCTCGGTGATGAGCTCCGGCAGCTTGCCGTAGTCCATCTCAAAGGTCCCGGGCTTCAGATCGCAGAACACAATCTTTGCGCCCACGTTCCGAATGACCTCAGCGGTGGCTGAGTAGGTGTAGGGGGTAGTGATAACCTCATCCCCAGGGCCAATGCCCAGCGCCCGCAGGCTCATCTCCATGGCGGCAGTGCAGCTATCATAGCAGACGGCATGGTCGGTGCCGCTTTGGTTGGCGACCTCCATGGCAAAGGCGGCCACCTTCGGCCCGCCGGTGAGCCAACCGCTTTTCAGCGTGGATTCCACCTTCAGGATCTCGGCGGAGGTAATATCAGGCTTTGCAAACTGAATCATTCCTCTGCCTCCCCGCTTCCGTCCAGTTCTTCCGCTTCCTCTTTGCTCAGGATGCGGCCCTTGTAGTCATCATACCAGATGGCCCGGCCCTTGATCTTCCGGCTCTTGGCTACCTTGACCTGGCCGCCTTCGATGCCGAGCTTCCGAACGAGGTCGTTGTAATCCAGCTCATTCCGGCAGGCGATCAGGACATAGTCATACTGCTCGTAGTGGATAGGCTCCATCTCCTTGATGGTCCGATCCTCAACGGGCTTCGGGGGCTTCTCCAGATCCAACTTGAAGCTGCCCATCAGGTCAGCCGTCCAGTCTCCCAGCTCGTCAAGATCCCACTCTCCGGCGTGACTGTTCAGCTTGATATTGATATACTTCAGCTCCGCCACCGTATAGCCGATGAGCATTTTGCACTCAACCATCATGTTCGGGTCTTTCTTCTGGAAAATGGTCACCCGTTGATTTCCGCCGATGACCTGGTCCTTATCGTTGATGACGATGATGTCAAAGTCGCCGTATTTGTCCAGGGACTCCTCCAAATCCTCCCGCTTCTGCTTCTTGATCTTACGGGGGTTGCCGAAGTCCAGTTTCAGGTCGCCGACACGGCGCTGCACCATTTCGATGCGCTTTTCCATTTCCTGTACCTCCAGTCAGCAAATAAAAAAGCGCCACCAGTCGGTGACGCTTTCTGGATTTCCCGTCCCCTAACGGTCCATCCAAATTTTCTGTTATACAAGATAGCACAGGAAAATGGTGCCTTACAATGCCTTTTAGTGCCTTTTTATGCCTTTTTGTTCCATATCTAAAAACACTTGTTATACAGCAAAAATTGACTTATACTGAGGCTGAAAGAAAAGAGATGGAGGCGATAATATGGAGCGAAAATGGCATGTCGTTTTTCATGTATGGCTTTTCGTGCTGTTTCTCACTGTTATATCTGGACCGCTAAATTTTGTTGGGCAATTACACTTGGGCGGTACATATCATAGTGCAGTTTCCGAAGACGAAGTATTGAGTACAAAATACGAATATACTCCTCCATTTTTGTAACAATATTCTATTGACTTTTCTTAATTATTTTGGTAATCTTGTAATATATTGGAGAGAGGTTGTGATTCCCATGCACAATGATTGTTTTTTCCAATCGCCACACTCAAAGATAATTAGCACATGAAAGGAGATATATCATGAAGCGTTCCACTTTTGTGCGAAACACAGCTTTGTCACTATGTCTCGGCTTAATATTCAGTATCTCTTCCGTATCGGCATCCGCTATGGATGTACCCCCCTTGACCAATAATTCGTCTACTAATATCGTTGATTACGACATTGCAAATGAAGATTTATATTCTTATGCTTTAAGCCTTGGTTACTCAGTTGATGAAATAAATTTCATTTTGACTGAATCTAAGAAGATTGCTTCTAATAATGATGACTCTTGGGCCTTTCCTCCTAATCCAGAAGTCGGGGACACCCATACACGCACGTTTTTCGTTTCAGAATCTACCATAATATCTTTTGGCACAACAGCATCCAGTATTGCATTAGGATTGGTAAAAGAAGGTATTGGTCTGACTATAGCTTTACTTCTAGGTGAGACCTTAGCTAATCTTATTGCGGATAATACTGCCTTTGAGGGCGTTGAACTTACAACAGTTTATGTATATGGTCCAACCAACGACGGCGGTTTAGATGATTGGAACACTGGGCCAACAACTTGGGAGATTATTTACTCATGATTTCAAAACGCTCTCTTTTTCTTTCTTATTCTGCACTTTTTTCCCTCTGTATAACCTCTATATGTAGTATATTTCAATTGTCGCGATTCCTTTTCTTCGTTTCTTTTCTTTTTTCCATAGTTGCTTTTATTCTCCTCGGAATAACGGATTTTCCTTTTTTACAAGCAATATTGAGGGGAACTAAAAAATCAAAAAAATACTCAAACTGTAGATCGCTTTTTTGGATACATTGTGTTGGCTGGATATTATTTTCCCTTTTAATTATCAAATTTCTTTTCTGAGTGAGTCTGCTTTTTTGCTTGGCTGTTTTTTTCACGTTTGGTATATATAGCACATTATTTTCAAAGTTTTTCTGATATTCTGGTTTTAATATTCCTCTTTGAATTAAATTTCCTCTGAAAGTTTTTTCAAAGAGAGGTGGGAGAAACTTTATAGTCTTCTTGTTATCAAATTAAACTAACGAGGCGGCCAATCTGGTCGCCTCGTTTTATCGTAGTTGTTTTATACTTATTGTCCTTCCGATTTTTCTTGGGTTACAGCACAAATCAGCTTTATTTATACAGTCAAAGAATTTCTGTGAGCACCTGCCTCCCTTGGACCGCAGGTATCTCAGTTGCTCACACCGCCCGTCTTTGATCGTGACGCTGGACAGTTTTTCATTGATCCATCCCTGGGTGCGGAGTGGGACATCCACCCCATACCGCTTCATCATTCAGGAACCGGCGGATCGCCGTAATCCTCTGGAGCCCATCGACGCACACGAAATCGGTGTAACCGCTCTGGTGGCTTTTGCCCATCCAGTTCGGGTTATTCAGGTAGATCGTCCTGCCAGACCTGCCTCCCTGAAGGACGAACTCCACGAAGGCGATCTGTTGCTGCTCGGTCCACACATGACCACGCTGGAAGTCCGGGCAGAGCTGCAACCCGTCTTCTTTCACCATTCTGTCGATCCACTCGATCATGTACTCCAAGCCCACATCTACCCGGTATGACCCATCGCTGATGAACTGCGGAATATCTCGGAATCTCATCGCTCTATCTCATTCCTTTCAAATTCTTTTGTGGAGCGCATACACAATCACTCCCTTGAGGTAGGCTACCCTGTCAAACTCCTCCTCATCCATCGGCTGAAGGTAAAACCGCGCTTCTTTCAGGTGCCCATCCTCGTAAATCTTCATGCCGTAGACCACATGGTCGGTGCCGGTCTCATCCAACAGCTTCTTGGCCTCCTGCTCAAATTTCTGAAGATTCAGTTGAATATCCCGCCATCGTATCTGACCTCCCTCGATTTGGCCATTACTGTCCCATCTGCTCCATCGAATCCATTCCATACCAACACCCCCTTACCAGATGCGGGTCAATCCGCCTGCCATTGTCTTCTCGATGACGATATATCCGATTTCAGAGAGCTGCGGATCATCGAAGTTGAAGGTATATGCCAAGGGCATCCCGTCCTTCAGATCCTCCATGTCCTGCTCCCATTCCTCTTCGTGCTTGCTGACGTACAGGTAGTCGTCCATTTTCCCATGTGTCGTGTAACTGCGGATCACCAGGTAGACCAAGGCGTCATGGTCCTCCTCGAACTGCTCGATGTGGTCGAGATCCCAGTCCTACGCCCAATATAGCTCCCCGAACGGAGGCTCACTGATGTTGACCTTTCCGTCTCGGTCGAACTGTTTGATGGCCTCCGGGAAGATGCCGATCAGTTTCATTCGGGCTAGGGCCTCAGCCTTTTGCAACTCTCTCACTTCACGACCTCCTTCTCCGTGATCCCCACCAAGAAGCACCCAGCATTGGTGATGGACGCCACCTGATCCTGAGCATTGTCGAAACCTTCAACCTCCACTTCCTGAAATCCGTAGCTTGAGCGGTAGGCTATAACAAACACACGTTTCCCTGTCCGGCCACATTCCGGGCAGAGGAAGCCGAGTTTCTTTTCGGCCCCGCAGTAGGGGCAGGTTGTGTCGTTCATGTTCTTTTCTCCTTTCATCCAAATGTAATACAAAATGGAACTTCCTGATGGTCCAGATACACAGCAAGAGCCTTGTAGGCTTCGTCGATGTTGGGAAAATCGGCCTTCTTTTCGATGCTCTCCACAATGGCCCAGGGCTGGCCTTTTTTGTCGTACCAGAGGCTCCCACAGTAGAGTTCCTGTTCCTTTCTGCGGTCAAGTTCGATGACAGGGACTCTTCGTTTGACAAGGTCTTCGTCGTAGTACCGACCGGCTGGAGCCGAGTTCATCCTGTAAAGGAATTTCATTTCGCATCCTCCTTGAAGCTGAACCGGAGAGCCGCAATCGTCTCAGGAAGATCGCTGCTGCCCCACCGCTCAACGTCGGCGATGTAATCCGCATTGTCGATGAAGCCGATCCCGCGTAGCTTCAGGCCAAAGGCGTCCATCACCGCCCACAGATCGAGTTGATTGCTGGACTGGCTGGTGATATACAGCTCATTGATGCCAGCCAGGGAAAGCTCCTGGGCGATGGCCGCCGCATCCTTGTCGGTGTGGATGGGATGGTCCAGACAGATCCGGCCGAACTTCTGATAGGCCGGCTGCTTGTACGCCCAAGCCAGTTCCCGCTGATTTCTTCCGACCTCCTCCCCGTTCTGAATACGGTCACAAATCTTCTCCAGATACTCGTTTTTCATATTCATCTACTCCTATCAGTGCCTTTTGGTGTTGATTTATTGTAACTTTACTTTACAACACCGGCCGCCTAAGTCAATATGTTTTCGATTATTTTTCAAAACTGTTTTCTAATATCAACGGAAACAAGTACAGGGCGAAGCAGTCCAATCAGACCGCTCCGCCCTGTTCAAATTGGCTCCTAAAACCGCTGGAAGGTTTCTGGATGATGGAATATAGGCTACATAACCGCAGGAACCTCTGTATCCGGCTCACCGTCCTCCATGATCTTCGCCATATTCAGAAGGGCGGAGCCATGGATTTTATGAACCCGCCGGATGTAGGTCCCCTCCCTGTCAAGGTAGTCCTCCACATTTCCGAAGATGACCTCGGCGACCGTAGACCAGCTCTCCCTGTCGTGATACCGTATGCGGATTACCGCCCGCTCATCCGAGTGCTTGAGTTTGGACAAGATAGCTTCAATCTTGCCCCACTCCTCTTTCTGGTCCCGCTCATCACTGCGAATATCCGCCTCCAGTTCTTCCTTTTCTGCAACGAGCTTTCCAATTCGGTCACCATCCGTCCCCTGGGATCTGGGCATATCAGTGATGGTCTGGGCCCTGACGCTGCTCATCTTAGTGACCAGACGCACCAGACGCTCGATCTGGTTGTCTATATCCCGCTCTTTCTCGCGGTATTCATTCAGACGCTCCTTCACCGCGGCGACATCATATCGTTTCTCCTCCATGGTCAGAAGCCCAATCACCTCGCTCTCCCCTGGCTGATTAGTAGACCTGCCTCTTGAGCCAGGGATACCGGTCTGCAAAGGGCACCAGTTTTTCTTTGAAAATCCTTCCAAGCCTGGAATCGAGCTTTTCCTGGAAGTAGTCGGCTTCCGGGATATTCTCCAGTGCTCCGTGGAAGGTATCGAAGTTCCTGCCGGCGGCCTCTACCACACACTTTATCCTATCCTCGCCCAGAACATCCTTTCCCATGACATCCGGGTCGTTCAAGGCGATCTGGAACATATCAGACATGAACTGGATGTAGGTCTCCTTCTCTGCCTGCCGGCAGACTCCGATCTCTACCTTCTTACGCTTGATATACCCGCTTTGCTTTGCCATGGCCCACCTCGCAGTCAGCTTTTCCCGGTGCTGCCCCATCCGCCTCGGTCTGGATTGCCGAGGTCATCGACCTGCTCAAACTCAATCGGCTCCGCCTGTTTGACCAACTGGAACTGGCAGATACGGGTGCCTTTCGGAATCTTGGTGCGTCGGATGGCAACGGCCGGGAATCCCCAGACATCGTTGTTTCCGCAGTAGCTATGCTCAATGATACCAATGCTGTTAGCCATGATGATGCCGTGGTTCTTGCAGGTGGAGGACCGGGGCACCACCTGGGCGTAGTAGCCTTCCGGCAGTTCCATGGCTACGCCGAGGGATATAATCTTGAAATCAAGCGGTCCCATCTCCACATCTTCTGCGGTGTAGAGGTCCACCCACTCCCCATGACTGACCGGCAGTTCATTCCCGTGTGTGTTGATTCTGATCTTCATGCGCTTAGTCCTCCCATGGAAATTCTGTCAACAGCTCTTTACCCCATACGGGCTTCATGCTGTCCTTCATAAATACCGGCTTGCCCTTGTCCTGGAATGCCTTCACAGCGCCTTCGATCCAGCTCCGCTCCGGTACGACCTTATCCATTCGGTTTCCGGTCTCGGCGCCAAAGATCGCCCAATCCGTGGTATCTGCGATACCGCCGGCTCCCGGGCCATCAAACGGCTCCAGGATTGGCTCAATGCTGACGAAGGTTTTATATCCACCTCCATAGAAGGCGGGAACCTCCGGCCCCGTTACTGTGCTTCCGTACCAGAAGTCATCCCGCCTCGGGAGGATACCTGCCTCGGCAAGTTCGGCATACCGGATGGGATTCTTCGTCAAGAACAGATAACGATGGCCCGGAGCGTCAAGGCAGGACCGGAACACTCTTTCAATCCAGGAATCCGGCACCCATGGGCCGAAGAGGTCCGCCATCGAGCATACGAATACGTTCTTCCCAAAGCCCTTGCTCTTCGGGTCATCAAGTCGGTATTCATGGAGTGTCGGAGTAAACCCGAAGGGGTAAGCAGCGGCTCTCTTTTTCCCGTCCTTGCTGGTGGCCTGGAGCCGGTGAGACAGTTCTATAATCCTGGCAAGCGAAGGGCGAATTCCACTTGGGCAGTTATCGCAGCCCTTCAGGCGGTTGGCAATCCTGCGGGCGTAGCAGTACGGGCAGTTGTTGTAGCACCCCGTTACCGGATTGTAGGTGCTGTCGGTCCATTCAATTTTGCTCTTCTCCATACCTATCTCCTATCAAAACGGACATTCTCCGTCTCCTTCGTCGATTTCGCTCCAGTCATTTCCTGCTCCACATCCGTCAGCATAGGACGGCGGATCGTTGTATGCGGACCCCTCCCCATCGTTATCGCGCTTGCTGTCTCCGAAGTAGATGTTGTCCGCAACGATCTCCGCAACTCGCCGCTTTTGGCCGTCCTTATTGGTGTAATCCCGGATCTGAAGCCGGCCCTCCACTACGGCCATTCGCCCCTTTGTGAAATGCTTGCTCACGAACTCGGCCGTCTGCCTCCAGGCAACAACGTCGATGAAGTCGGTCTCCCGCTCGCCGTCCTTGCCTTTGAAGTCCCGGTCAACGGCAATGCTGAATGTAGCGACGGCCGTGCCGGATGGCGTTCTCCGCAGTTCTGGGTCTTTGGTGAGCCGCCCCATGCCCTCCCATTTATTGAGCATTGTCTTCCTCCTTTGCCTTCAGTCCATACAGCTTGCACATTTTCCGGTCAAGGATGATGCCGCCGCTGATATGGTACTTGTCGTTGAAGGTAAGCTGCCCGATCTGGTGAACCTCCGTGTGGTGCTCACGGCAGAGGGGCAGCACCTCCATTCCTTCGTGAATGATCTCCTCTCTATCCCGACCAGCGCCAACATGATCCAGATGGTGCAGGTCGGTGTGCTTTCCGCAGATACAGCACTTCTTCGCTACCAGGCAGGCATACAGGTAGTCCTGGACATCGTCCACGAATTCGAGCAAGGGGATGCTGCATGGAATATCCCAATCCAGCATGAAATGGACCAGAAACCGCTGGAAGGCGCACACCAGGCTCATCGGAGCGTTGGATAGGGAGAACATCTGGTCTGCCGTTTCCTGCAAATCTTCAGTCAGGAACTTGATCTTCAGGTACTCCTTCGTGGGGTCAAGCCCCATTCCGGTGAACTTGGAGATGTCCTTCAAAAGCGCATAGCAGGTCCGGCGCTGCTTATCAGACAGGGGGCGCCCATCGATGAGCTGGATGTTGCAATCCCGGTACTCCCGCTTTGTCAGCATCATCCAGTCTGGATATCGGGCCTTGATGGTGACCTCGCTGGTTCTGGGGTCGTAATCAACGATCCGCCCCTTGATGATGTCGATTGGCGATTTCATATACAGTTCTCCCCTTGCTCTGTTACTTACAGAAGGGCCTCAACAGCGATGGACGCCAAAAAGAGAACCCCAGATACCAGAAACGTGCTGACGTATTCCTTGCGGCCACCCGCGCCGTCTGCGACCACCCCAAGGCCGGTGACCGCAAGGACGATGAGCACGGTTACTCTAAACGCAGTCATCATAGCCCCTACCCTCAATACTTCAGGATGGGCTGCCGGCTTCCCTTGTTCTGGCGCTTCTTCCCATAGAAGCCGGGGTAGGCCCCCTTCCCCAGAACCTCACGCCAATGACCATAAGCCATCCGCCTGTTCACCTTGGAGTATCCCATCCGCTCCATTTTGGCCTTCGCCATGCTCCGCAGTAGCTTTCTCATATCACTCAGCCTCCTTGTCGCTCTCGGGAGCCTCGTAATCGTAGTTCCCAGTGCCTTCTTCATTAACTGACGCAGCGATCTCCTCATCGGTCATCTCCACCACGCCCGGGGCGGTCAGCTCAAACAGAACCTCATTGCAGTCCTCGCACTCCACAGAGACATTGACGATTGCGCCGTTCTCGTCACCATAACCGACACAGGATACCTTGTGACCGACATGGGGAGCCAGTTTCTCGGCCGGGCAGTAGAACTGGGAGGTCTCACTGGTGGCAGAGGACAGCACGATCTTGTTCTCGGCGGTACGGACAGTATAGTTGCCCATCGCTTCGGTCACCCGCATATCCATGCCGGCGAACTGCTTCAGCCAGCCGAACGGCGTGGAGGTATCGTCGGGGGTGTTCACGGATTCGTTGGCGGAGTCAGGCTCGGTGTTTTCCGCCTCGTCTGTATCGGAGGTATCCCCCGCCTCTTCATCGTTCTGAGAGGCTTCAGGAAGCCCACGCTGGCCTTCGGGGAGTGCGGTGTAATCGGCGTCGATCACGTCACCAGCGGTCTGAGCACTGTCGAAGATGCTCACCTGTCCGTTATCAATGCGGCGCATCACATACTTCCCCTCTGCGGCATCCCACACCAGTTCATAATCGCCAGTGAGAGCGCCGGATTTCTTGTCCTTCACCTGCATCACAGAGCTGATGTCGTGCTTGAAGGACGGCTTTGTGATCTCCTGAAGGCCGCTCGGGCTGTTCACGCTGCTCTTTTCCAGGGAAATGCCCAGCTTCAGGGTCACAGTGGCTTCCTCGGCCCCCTTCATCTCCATGTTCCCGATGGTCCGGGCCAGGATGCTGTCGAAATCCTCTTTCAGCGCAGAGAAGGTCTCGCTCTTCAGGCTTAAACTCAGGTCATTTGCAAACATTTTCTGTTCCTCCTATCAAATCGTCTGATTTCTGATATAACGGTTCCGGCAGTCCTCGGAGCAAAAATCCTTCCACTGGCCGTTTACCTGCGTTGTGATCCAGCCCTTCTTTTCCCGGAGTTCCTTCCGGTGGGCTTTGGAGTCAATATCTTCGCTGTCGAAGCGAAAGCTCTCGGTTTTGTGGCAGCAGTCGCAGCTATAAACCGCTCTGCCCTCCCACCATCCATCAAATTCAAGTTCTCGGCTCATAATCTACCGGTCCTCTTTTCCAGTATATATCTTTTTAATACCAAATGGTAATTCACAGGCAAACAACATCGGGAGCCTCCTGGATTGTGACAACCACCCTGGGGTTTTCGCTGTAAAATTTCCGTAGCTGGCAATCAACGACCTGCACATCATCGTGGTAGGCCACCAAGTTCAGGGCGTCCTGGACCACCTTTACGATATTGTCATTGTCGGGCTTCTTCATCGGCCGGATCTTGAACTGCTCCATGAGAGCCCGCTTCTTCTTGCTGGTGCTCTTAGGTATGGAGTAGTAGGCCGTAATTCTAAGGTCAAGCGGCACCCCGTCCTCGAACTTGAAGTCATTGCACTGCCGCCGGTACTCCAGCTTAACGAGGTTTTCGTAGCTTACCGTCTTCTCTGGGGTATAGGTCTTTACATAAGGGCCGACGCTTCTGAATCGGGGGCGCCCTTTCCCGGCTGGCTCCCCGAGAACGGTGAATTTAACCTTCATCGCCGACCGCCTCCTCGTCCATGCTGTTCATCTGGTAGAACAGGAAGTATTCGTAGCTCTTCCCATTCTTTTTCCGACGGACCGGTCTCACGGTATAGCCGTTTTTATACAGAATGGAGGCCACAGCCACCCGGTCTGCCTCATTTCCGATTTTCAGGTATCCTCTTTCACCGACTTCCCCCATTGGGTATCAATCCTCCTCCAGCAGCTTCTCCATATCCTTGAATCTGCGACTCGCTTCGACCTTTCTCCAGCTCGGCCCGGTGAACTGCATCGGATAGCAGTTTTCAAAGATACGGTCGTAGATCCTGCTATACCGAACATCAACCTCCCGCTTCATCTCATCGAGGCTGAGGTTGGTTGTCAGGAGCATGGGCAGCCCCTTGCGATACCGGCTGTCGATGATGTTGTAGACCTTCTCCAGAGCATAATCTGTACCCCGCTCGGCCCCCAGGTCATCGAAGATAACGAGTCTGGCATATCCGAGTCTGGATAGGATCGCCGGTTCCTCCTCTCTGCTGGCCTGGATGACTTCCAGTAGCTTCACGAATGAGGTCATAATGACCGGGGCCTTTCGGTCAAGCAGGTAGTTTGCAATACAAGCCGCCGCATAGCTCTTCCCGGTCCCTACGTCGCCCCAGAATAAAAGCCCCTGATTTTTCTCCAGCATGAGGTCGAACTTCTCGGCATACCGCCGGCAGAGCTTCAGGTTCCTCTCGTTGTACTTGGTGGGCTTGAAGTGCTCAAAGGTGGCGTAGGAGAACTTTTCATCCATGAGGCTTGCCTTTTTCAGTTTTCGGGTTCGCTCCATGTCCTCGGCCGCCTGCTCCTCTCTCTTCTGCTGCTCCTCAATCTCCCGTTCGCAACGGCACATCGTAGCGACCTTGAGCTGGCTGGTGTGCTCCGGGTTCTCTGGTGTCGGATCGGCAAAATCCATGATCCGCTGCTTTGCTTCCCCACACTTCCCGCACATCAGCAGGCCATCCGGCCCTACATAATCCCCGGGGTTCCTGACCTGCTTGCTCAAGCCACGGGCTGCGATGTTCTTCATAAATTCATAAGTGTTGAGCATACCTTCTGCCATCAGGTATCTTCACCCCATTCTTCAAACGGATTTGTCTTCGCTGCTCCCGGGTCTTCCTGTGGCTTCTCCCTTTTGGGGAGGTAGTCCAGAAACGGGAGGCTGTCACTCAGGAAAGTCTTTGGGTGCTTGATGTACTCCTTCTCCGTCTTCCTTCGCCGGCAGTCTATCGCATAGTTCTTAGCTGCCTCAAGTAACTCGGCATCGGAGTACCCGTCCTTCCGGCGGGTTTGGTACTTCTTGTATGCCTCGCCCTTCCCGATCTTCCGAGGGTATGCCTGCCAGAACTCCTCGAACGCCGGTGCATATCTCGGTTCCTCCGGCTGTACTGGTGCCTCCGATCCCCCATCGCTGCCCCACAGAGCCTCCTGGTCGAGACCGTCATTCTTTTTGCCAGCGGCACCGGCCCGCGCCTTCCCAGACCGTTTGCCCTGCCGGTACTCAGCCTTTCGCTTCGCATCCTTTTCCCGGCGTTCAATGGCTTTGTACCATTGTTCCTGCCATTGGTCCCAATCGTGGATATACAGGACGCCCAGCTCCGGCTCATCCATCCATCTGGTCTTGACGAGCGTGTCAACTATGTCAACTTTCAAGCCGCTGACCAGCTTAACGCTGAACGCCTCCAAAACATCCTCCCGGTCGGCGCTCATCAGCTTGCCGTCCTTGTCGGCGTTGTTGAGACCCCATATCCAAAGCGACACCAGGATTCCCAGGGCCTCCTCTTGTGTGCAGCCGATTTCTTTTGCCAGTTCCCGGAGCTTACCCCCTATCACGTTGTCGTGTACGCTGACCCATGCCATTTCATCACCTGCCTTCGTGGCGGTCTGGCCGCCAGTTCACGATCCATTACTCGACAGGCTCTTTCTGGCTACCACCATCTTCCGGTACAGGCTCAGAGCTGGGCCGCTCCGCCCGCTTCTCCTCGGCCAAACGCATGATTTCGCTAACCACCTGATTGTAGATAGACACCGGCATCCCATTCGTGGATTCATACCCATGCTTTGCGACCAGCTCTTTCAGGATCTTGTTCGCATCGGTCCCCAAGTGTTCCTTTGCCATACGGAACAGGGATTGCCGCTGCTCCTGGGAAATCTGAGGATCAGGTTCAGATTCAGAACTGATAACTTCCCCGGTTTCAGGATTGACGATGAAGTCCTCGACAATCGGGCCATTGTAGCTGTCCCCCATGTCGATGACCTCCTCCTGTGAGTAGATGCCCATAATCATGTCGGGGCAATTCATGCGTCCGAAGAACGAAGCCGCCCGATACTGAATCATAACCTCCGGCATGGTCTTCCACTTGCTCCCGGATTTTGTGGACCATCCCTCATCCTGGGCCATTTTCATGGTGATCTTCGGGCCTTCTACCCGGTGCCCGGAGTAATCCTCCGCCCAAGCCTTACAGCTCAGGCCCCCATCAGCAGGATCGTGACCGAACTCAAACTGAAGCTCCGTCTTATACCGTTTGCTGCTGTTAATCATGGCGATGATCCACTGGCTGGACCACGCAGGATTCCCGTTCACGATATAAAGATTCTGCATGACCATCATCGGACTGGTGTTGATGCGGGAAGCCATCTCAATGGCAATCATACAGTTCCCCACATTCCCCTGATACGCCTTCGGGACCACCGTAGACTGCGCCAGGGCGGTCGCCATGCGCGTCGCCAAGTTGAAGCTCTCGGCGTTTGCAAAGACACTGAGCTGCCCACCTCCACTGGCCTTCTGCTTCGGAGCAATGGCCCCAAGATTCGAGTTTACCATTTCGTTCGACATATTGACCTCCTACTCTGCCCGGTTACGCCCGGACACTGATGCTGACCGAATCCCGGTACTGGACACCCGGAATCTGGACCGTTCCCTTGGACTCCTTGATGAGCCGCATAACTGCTTTGACATCGACCGGCCGGATCTCCACTCCTTCAAAGGAAACGGGGACCTTCGAGCTGTCGATGCTGACGATCTCCCAGGTCTTGCTCTGGCTCACTCCAGCCGCCTTCGGGGTCTGCGCCTGGATACTGCCGCTGATGGACACCCCTTCCATCACCTCTGCCTCCACCATAGCGAACTCGGCGCCGGCGGTGTCTCCGGCAGCCTCTGCCCGGGCAGCCTCCTCCAGCTTTCGGTTCATTTCCTGCTCGGCCAGCTTCCGCATGGCCTCCTCCTGTGCCCGGCGCTTCCGCTCCTTCTCCATGGAGTAGTCCCCCATCTTGCCTTTCAGGATCTTCTCCGCAGCCTCCAGAGGGTCAAGCATCTCCTTCTTGTGGGCCAGGACCTCATCATAGGCCGCCTTGGCGTTCACGCGCATCGGCTCCCAATAGTCCTTCACCTTCTTCTGCATCTTCTTGACTGCCTTCGTGAGATCGCCGGCCGCAGCGTATTCGGCGTCATTGGTGACAGCCACACTGCTGGCCTGCTTTTCAATCAGGCTGGCCTCCTGGGTCAAGGTGTCCTCCGGTGAATCGAGGACGAGGGCGTTGCTGCCTACGATTGCGAGGTTTTCGTTCATTTGCTACACATCCTTCCTTAATAATCTGTAACTTTACGATACAACACCTACCGCCTAAGTCAATGGAATTTCGTATTTTAGTAACATTTTTTCGCAATCTTCATTTAGAGGATTCGATATAGTCGTAGACCGTCTTCAGCGCCCCAAAGACCCGCCACCGGTTCACATCGTTCGCCGGGTAGTCTCGAATCGAATAGATTCCGTCTTTCTTGAGGTGCAGAATTCTCTTCCTCTGGACCCTGATTCCCATGTCGGCCAGGGCCTGGGCGTATGCTTCAAGCTGTACCCCGCAGGTCATATCGCTGATGACGTAGGTGCTCTTGTAGTCTACCAGCGTCAGTTCGTCGCCGATGTAGGCGACCAAGTCGGCAGTCCCGCCATATCGCATCAACCGGTGGCAGATCCTGACCTCGGAGCCGACCACCTCCGGCCTGAATTCATCCCACCAGGCCCGGAAGGCGTTGAAGTAGCCGATGTGCTCCGGCGGTATATCCTCAATCTCGAACTTGATCCAGTTCTCAATGCTGTTGTGGACCGCCGTTCCCTTGTCTGCCGCCCTATCCATCGTTCTCTCGCTGATACCAGCGTATTTTGCCTTGCTCAGAGGCCCCAGGATCGCAGACACGCTCGGTATCACCAAGCCGTCGAGCCTGTATGTATGCGTGGCGTCATCGAACTCCAGGCCCTCCACAACCGGGATCTCCAGCACCTTATCCGTCGTATCCATCGTAGATGTCCTCCTTGATCGCCATTTTCCAATCGTGGCCCGCCATGGTCACCAGTTCGCAGTACGGGAACTCATCAATGCACTCTTCGCAGTAGATACTCCCGTCCAAGGTCCCGAACTCCTCCCCCGGTTCAATCACTCTTCCGCAGGCTCCGCATTTTATGATGTGGTCGGGCAGAACGGTATCCCATTCCCCGCCAAGCAGCGGGACCAGCTCGCAGTATGGCATATCTTCGATGCACTCAGCACAGTAGTCCAGGCCATCAATCCTGGCGTATTCGTACCCCGGTGTAACAGATTCCCCGCAGCGGGCGCAGGTGGTTACAGCCGGAGGGTCAGGCGCATTTGGGCACACACTCAAACAGTGGGTGTGTCTGCAAACCTGGCACATTCGTTCAACCTCCCTTGCGCATTGATAACGGATCTGGTCACGAAGTCCCGAAGTTCATTCTCGAACAGAATCGGAACGTAGCCCTGCCCCTTTCCGTTCTGCCTTGCCTTTTGCTCCGTGTATTGAAGAATCTCGCAAACGTCTTTGTGGCGGAAGGTCCACCCCATTTTCGCTTCCACTCCGACCACAATGCGCCGGATTTCATCGGAACTCATTGTGAGACCACCTCCGCCCACTTTGCCTCCAGTTCCATGACGTGGCGGCTGTAACCGCTACTGGTGAGGCCCTGGCTGAAGTAGTGGTTGTAGGCGCCCGTCTCCCCGCAGTTGTAGCAGACAAGGGCCTTGTGCCAATCACCGTATTTGCCATACAGATCTCCGAGCATATAGATGCCGGAGTGCAGATTCTGGAGTGGGTCTTCCAGGTTGGTTACCCCGATTTCCTGGAACAGCCAGGATTTATTGATGCTGTTGATCTGCATATAACCGTAGCAACTTCCGTTCTCTGCGTCTGGCCGGAAGGAGCTTTCGGCCTCTATCACAGCCAGAGCCACGGAATAAGGCACCCCGTACTCCTCACACCAGCCCAAAACCTGGGCTTGTGTGTCGTGATTCAGCGGGACCGCATCGGACTGATATGACGGAGCTTCTTCCTCCGTTTCCATCAGGGCCTCCGTAGCGACCACATCTTTTTTGACCGTCATCTTCATCTCGGCTTCCTCGCTGAACCATAGCGGGAGCACTTCCACGGTCTGCTCCTTTTCACTTCCGGGGGCAACCGCTCCAAAGGAAGGGGCATCGTCAGCCTCGTCTGCCGCCCAGCTCGCAGTCAGGAGTACAACGACTAAAATTCCAAGTACGGCGGTAATCCGAATCCGGTGCCGTCTGGCTCTCAGTTTTCGTCTCTCCACTCTTGTCACAACGCTATCTCCTTTCGGTGTGTTCTCCGCGGGATCAATCATCATCTCCGACATCTCCGCCGTTCAGTGCAATCTTCCCGATAGTCTTCAGCTCACTGATAGTCTTTGCCAAATCATCCAGATAGTCCAGAATCTCCCGCAACTCCGGCTTTTCATCTTCTGTGATCCTGCCGTCCTCCGCAATATCGAGCAGAGAATCTTTTATCTCCTCCAGTTCATCGACCTTCAGGCTCTTCAATAGCTTGACGGTTACCCGGTCAATCCCCAGCAGTTTATCAGATAGAGACTGCCGGCAGCCAATCGGGCACTCATGCAGACAGTAGTAGTTCAGGAGCTGAGGAGCGTTGTACCGGTCCGCCATCAGAACCGCCTTATCCACGGGCATACACTTCGTCAGGCCCAACTCCGCATCTGCCAGAGCGGATACCGACATTCCGAGACTTTCGGCTGCCCCTTCCCGGCTACTTAGCCTGTCGTCATATTCAGCGGCCCGTTTCCTGGCTTCATACCATGGATTACCGACCGCTTTCCTGGCTTCACGCCCCATTTTTTTCACCTCCGAATTGTCCTATAATTACCTTAGAAGCAAAAAATGTTACCAATCGGAAATATTTAGGCATAAAAATACCGCCCCACTTAATTTGCGGAACCAATCGGCAACTCTCCATCAAACAGAAAGTCATTCATCTGCGCCGGCGTAAGCTCCAGCAGCTTTGTGACCTTGACTTTCTCCTTGTCGGTAAACCGAATGACACCACTCTCCTTTTTTCGGTAGGTGGCAACCGATATACCAAGGTTATCAGCCATATACTGTTGCTTATATCCCAGCCTAGCCCGGGCTCCTTTGATTTCAAGCGGTTTCATTTAGTTCACCTCCCCGTCCTTTTTATTTTGGGGTTTATTACCATAGTATTATCTTATATTACCATGTGGAAATTGTCAATATGTTTTAGGTCAATGTTAATATTTTTTGTTGCAGTACCACCCAAAAAGATATAAAATGTAATCCACAATCGGTAACAAAAATTAGCACTTCGGAAAGGGGTCAAACTATGGATTATATTCTGTTCAGAGAGCACATGAGGCAGCTTTGCGAATCTACAGGAAAGCCGCTCAGGGAAATTGCCGAAGGACTGAAGATTTCGGCTCCGACTCTCTCTCGCTATTTGACTGGTGACCGGCTGCCCGAGATCACCTATCTTGTCAAAGTGGCCGAGCATTTTCATGTCTCTCTCGATTGGCTGGTTGGTCTGAGCGGGGACAAGTATGAACTCATGCCCCCGGAGCTTCAGGAAGTCGCTTCTCTCTATGGTGCCGCCAACGCCGATGACAAGCGTGTTGTACAGGCTGTTCTGCAAAAATACAGACTGGAGGAAAAAGCTGATGATGGCAAACAATCGGGTGGAGACAACTCTGCACAGTAACAATCTAATGGGTAGCCTTGAGCTTCTGTATCCGGTGCAAACCAGGGATCATCCCAAGCTATCCTCTCTCATCTGCATTGGGCAGGACCTCACGGTTGACTGCGGTCTCTGTTGCATTGAGGTCTCAGGCATCTTCCTTTCGTCGGCGGGCGACTTGGCCTTTGTTCTGTCCCGGTCTTATCCGGCCCTTTCTGTGTATCATTTCATCTCGGAAATGAAGACTCGATCCTTCGATGATCTGGATTCTTTCGCCTCCGAGTTCACCTACCAAGTATCCGGGCAGGCATATCGTATCATCGACCTCATGGCACAGCGGGGCTATCTCTCCTTCTCTGACGCCGGGAAGCTCTCGGATGAGATTGACCGAAACTTGAGCAACGAGCATTTCTTCGTGTTCTGCGCCGGAGATCGGGGTGATTCGGTTGAGTAAACAGAGCAATGCTGTTCTGTACGGCAGGGTCGCCACGAAAGAACAAATTTCCGAATCGCCCAAGTTCCGCTTCGCAGCGGCCTATATCCGGGTATCAACGGACGACCAAGATGAGTTGTCTCCAGAGAGCCAACTGGATGAAATCAGGAAGTATGCCAAACGCGAAGGCATCATTCTTCTGGAAGACTGCATCTATATTGAAGAGCCGATCTCTGGCCGTAAAGCCAAAAACCGGCCAAAGTTTCAAGAAATGATCGCCAGGGCTAAAGAAAGCGATTGTCCGTTCTCCGTCATACTCCTCTGGAAGTTCGCCCGTTTCGCCAGAAATCAAGAGGAAAGCATCTTCTACAAGTCGATTCTCCGCTCCAAATGCAAGGTCGATGTGGTCAGCATCACGGAACCCCTGATTGCTGGTCCCTTTGGCAAGCTGATTGAGCGAATCATCGAATGGATGGACGAATTCTATTCCATCCGCTTGAGCCAGGAAGTAAAGCGCAGCATGAGGGTCAACGCCGAGAGGGGTAAGCGGCAGTGTACCGCCTCATTCGGATACAGGCTCGACGAAAGCGACAAAATGGTTCCAGATCCGGCGGAGGCCGACTATGTCCGCCGGATCTTCGACGAGTTCATTGCCGGCAAGGGTCTTTTCCCCATAGCAAAGGAGATGAACGCTCTCGGTGTCAAGACCCATCGGGGCAATCCATTCGAGAACCGGACCGTCGAGTATATCATTCGGAACCCGGTCTACATTGGGAAGCTGCGTTGGAACCCGGAGGGGCGCACCAGGCGGGATTTCTTCAACGAGAATATTATCATAGCAGACGGCGACCACGAGCCAATCATAGATTTGGACACCTGGGAAGCCGCCCAGCGCCGTATGGACGAAGTCAAGTGTCAGTGGGGCTACAAGGCTCGCCCCAGTACAGAGCTGAAGCATTGGATGTCCGGCATTGTCCGGTGCAGCGCCTGCGGCGCTACTCTCGTCTTTGCTAAACCCCACTACTTCAAGTGCGGCAACTACACCAAAGGCCGCTGCACCCATACCCAGCACATCCGGGTCGATCTCCTGGAAGACGCCATCATCTCCCGCCTGGGGCAAGATGCCACCAGTTCCACAGACATCATATATGATATAACCTACACCAATGCCAGCGAGGGCCGGGATTTGGTCCACCTGGAGGCCGCCCTTCGGATTCTGGAATCCAAAAAAGAGCGCCTACAAGAAGCGTATCTTGCAGGCGTCATTGAACTGGATGATTTTTCAAAGGCAAAGAAAGCCTTAGAGGAAAACATGGCTCAGACGGCTAAGGAGCTGGAGGAGCGAAAGTCCAACTCTGACGAGGAAATCACCAGGGCGGCCATCAAGGGTGCCATATCAACTGCTCTGGAAACGCTCCGGTCCTCCACGGCCACCACCGTGGAAAAGAATAACGCTGCCCGGTCAGTCATTGAGAACTGTGTATTCGACAAGGACAGCTACACCCTTGCGATAACCTATCGCATTATTTTGTGACCCATTTTATAGGCTATTGGAGTACGGCGGTCCCGACGGGGAGCTGGGCGCTTCCATGCGCTATCTGTCCCAGCGCTACTCTATGCCTTATGCCGAGGCAAAGGGACTGCTCACCGACATCGGTACTGAGGAACTGGGCCATATGGAGATGGTGGCTGCCATCGTCCATCAGCTGACCCGGAACCTCACTGACGAGGAGGTACGGAACTCCCCGTCCTTTGCCCCCTATTTTGTAGACCACACCACCGGCGTCTATCCCACGGCAGCTTCGGGCTTTCCCTGGAGCGCCGGCTCTATCCAGTCCACGGGCGACGTCATCGCTGACCTTACAGAGGACCTGGCAGCAGATGGTGCAATGGCGTAAGGCCAACATCTCTTAAAATGTATCAAACTCCCTGATTCCACTTTTTTGTGCGGAATCAGGGAGTTTTTATTCCATATCATAACAGTTTAGACCGCAGATGTGGCATTTACACCTCAGTTAATCCCGTCTCTGACAAAAGAAGATCCCAATTTTTCTGGATCACATCACGATTTTCCATTACAGTCTCGGCCGTACGATCCCGCATTGCCTCTTTGGCCATACTGCAGGACCGTCGAATCAATTCAAACCACTGTGACAGATTTAGGGCACAGGGGTTGCCACAGTTAGGGGGCAACAAAAACTTCACCGCATTTCCGCTGCTCCCAACGATATCAGAAATAAACAGCATTTTTTCTCGCTTCAACTTTGCATTTAGTTTCTGACGCTCTTGCTCTGCCACCGGCAAGAAAAGTTCATCTGGTGTTCTGGTCAGAGAAAGATAGGCATCGATCAACAGGTTCTTTATGGCAACCGGTACCGCTGTGGAAACCAAATGCCGCAGATCATATCCATCCAGATACATTCGCTCCGCAATTTTAGCCAGTGAATCGTCCCTTCCCCCGGCAGTAAAGAATTGAGTGAGACAAAAACCAGGTACTGGAATTCCCCTTGCTGTACATACATCCGAGATAATGTGCCCTATATAATAGAATACAGCCAGATACTTTTCCTGTTCGGGTACTTCTTTCGGCGAGAGGAGCACCCGAAGACGACCTTCCTCATCAATACACGTTGTGGTCCCGCACAGAATATCTGCCACGGCAAAAAAGAGTCCCCAAAAGGGGTCATGGGCAAAACTTCTCAGCCTGTGATTATTAGGATTCATTACCCCCTTTTGGAGAGACAGATCATACGGCACCTTACAGACATCGGAAAACCATTGAAGGATTGGAATCAACTCTCCATCTGCCGTTTTTCCGATTTTTCGGAGCGCGGCGGTCAGCAAACTCCCATCAAAACGTTCTCCGCCCCGATAAATCTTTACCACTTCCGGAGTCCCCACAAAAATCACATCGATCACAATCGATGCAATTCCGGCCAAGGAGGCAATCACATATTCTTCACTCCGGAGTTTTGGAAATACTCTGTCCGTATGGGAAAAGTCACAGATTGCCTGGTCTATATATACATCTATTTCTGACGTCTGGCCGTCAGAAAGCTCTGGCAAGCGGATCTCTGCTCCTGTTTCTTCCGCCAATTGATTGATTCCCACAATCAGTGCATTGATTGTCTCCCGTTCCTCCCGCCTCTCTTTCTCCAGGTCAGTGCAGGCTTTTTTTGTCTGATCTACATCGGATTGGATGAGGGACAAATCTTTTTGAAACTGAATGATCGATTTTTCCTTGGAGTCCTCATAGCTGTGATCATTCTTCTCCTTCATATTCCGCCCCTATCTCATAAGAAGACTTAAAAACTGCCATGTCTTGGTACGATTTTTGCAAATAGTTCAATGTTTTTTTCATATTTTTTATGGTATCTTTCTTTTCTTCGTCTTCCTTCTTCAACTTCTCTATTTCTCTCTGCAATTTATGAATTTCTCGACGCAGGTTCTCCATCACGGCCTGGGCACTCTGCACATCCTTTTGTGCATTGAGAATAATTTCTTTCAAGACAACTTCCAGCTTAGCGGCCTGACTCAGCGCAAAAGAGGGCATGGACTTTGCCAGTATGCTCACTGTCGATACTGCCGCTCCGCCGCCCGCAGCCCCAAGAAGCGCTCCTCCACCAACAATTGCCACAACGCCGCCTACCGCAATTGCACCGCCTCCCGCCATTGCCAGACAGGCCGATGTCAACGCCGCTCCGGTCACCCCCGCAAAGTTAGACCCAAACAGCGCAACAGCAACAGGTCCCGCAAATATGCCTGCGGTAGCAGCCGCGGCGGCCGAAATTGCCACAACCGATACCGCCCCCAGCGCCACTTTCTGCATTTTGCCTGAAAGCTTATTGATGGTCTTTTGATACGTCTTTTTGAATCGGTCTACAAAAACCGGATCCATCAGGCCAGAGGACTTAGCCAGACTTTTTAGAAACGCCGTCTGATCGGAGTAATGCAGTTTCTGATAGTGCTTATCCGCGTCTTTTGTCTCTCCCAGCGGCGTATATGCACGAAAAAGCGTTCCTTCGAGCATAATGAGATAGAACCATGTCTGATTGATACTGCTACTTGCCTCATTCGCGACGGTGTCCAGTAGTTCCTCATAAGTGTAGAAAGTAATCTCATCGTCCATCGTAGCCTGAAGACAGGCGGACCAATGCTCCAGCCAATGTTCTTTGTAAATAATATCTTTCTGGTTGGAGTTGATGTCCCTCTTTGTCAACAGATATTCCAACGAATACAAGATCTTGATCTGCTGTTTGGTGAGACCAAACATTTCAACTGTGCTGCGTACTTCATTTTCCATAATTCTCGACTCCTCTTTCTATTTTTATAGGATTTCAACGAATGCTCCCTGGCTTTTCATCCACATATCGATCCCCTTTCCAAATACCTCTGCCCGGATCTCATACGTTCCGTCCCGCTCGCCGACGATCTCCGCTGTGGGCAGCCGGTCTAGGACAGCCTCCACCGACGGCCCTTTATACAGAAAATGGACTGTTCGCAGCCTCCCTCCGTACATGAATTGGACCCGCTTTCGAAATTCCCCCTCTGAAAAGCGCTGACCATATGGGACGGTGAAGTGTTCCGATTGTACCTGGATCTGTTCCAGACGGTCCACCCGATAAATGGTAGGATAGGGGTCCTCCGGATATTCAAATTCCTGATTTCGGTCCACATTTTTCAAAAATGCCGCCAAATAAAAGTAGAACTCAGAGCACATCAGGCCCACTGGTTGGAGCCGGCGGTGCTTCTTTTCTCCTGTCTGAGTTCGATAATCCGCCTGGATCTCTGAGCGGCTTTGAATGGCCTGCCCCAGGGTCCATAGAATGTCTACCAGCGGTTTTCCGTGGCGGGGCTCCACATAAAAATGGCGCTCGTTGGAAATAATCTCCTGGAGCTTTTCCCGCTCCGGCGGCCGCATACCATGAACCAGGAGTTTATCCAGAATCTGATCCATCTCCCGCTTTGACAGCGACCGGCTTTCCAAGAGAATCTTGCAAACTGCCAGCATTTCTCCACAAGAGAGAAACGCGCCCTCACCCTCGGACAGCCGGTAGCAGTTCTGCCCCAGATCATAGTGAATCTCCAAAGGCGGGGTCTGCTCCGCAAAAAAGTTCCGAAGCTGTTCAATATCCCGCTGAATGCTGCGCTCAGACACGCCAAAGACTTGCGCGGCCTCTTTTTTCTGAATGCTCCCCCGGTTGACCAACTGATCATACAGAGATAGGAGGCGGAATCCTTTTTCCTCTGCCATTTCTCTCCCCCCTTCTCCATTATACCGACCGGGTTAGACGGAAACTGTCCATGAGAAGAAAAAAGCTCCTGTTTCTTATCCCTAATTCTACCCTAAAAGTTCCTCCATTTCAACACTTAAAGTTTATTTATAACAGGAACTCTCCGGAATAAACTGAATAAAACTACTGGGGGGCACAATATGGACTGGACGGCAATCGGAAGCAGAATACGAAAGCAGCGGGAATATCTTGGCTACACCAGAGAACAGTTTGCCGAACTGCTAGAGGTCACACCGAAATTTTGTTCGGACATTGAACTCGGTGTCAAAGGGATGTCTGTTCCGACCCTCTGCAAAATATCTTCCACGCTCCGCCTGACCACAGATTATATTCTATTTGGCAGAGCAGAGGTCCAGGCCGACGATCCGATCTCTCTTCTCCTCCATAGTTGTACAAATACAGAGCGGGAGTATGCCGAAAGTCTGCTGAAAACCTTTCTTTTGGCCATGAATACAAAAAAAGATTCGCCTTAGCCGGCGAATCTTTTTGCTTTCCGATAAAACGTGCTGGGTGACAAGTTCAGCTTTCTCATGGCCTCTGCTGCTGTTAGCTCTCCCGCCCGCCACCGCCGTATCACTGCGTCCAGACCTGGCGGCTCAATGGGTTTTCGCCCCTTGTATCGGCCCTGACCTTTTGCAGCCGCGATTCCCTCTCGCTGCCGCTGGAGGATGTATTCCCGTTCCAGTTCCGCCACCGCACCAAAGACGGTCAGCATAAACTTTCCAGTGGGTGTCGTAGTGTCGATCGCCTCCTTTTGGGATATGAACTCCACTCCTTTGCCTGTAAGGCGCTCTACCAATTCGAGCAGATCGCGGGTGTTCCGAGCAAACCGGCTGATCGACTCGACAATAACGGTATCCCCCCTTCGCACATACTCCATCATTTTCTGCAGTTCCGGTCTCTGTGCATTTTTCCCACTGGCCCGATCGATGTAGAGCTCATCCACGCCCAGGCGTTCCATCAGAATCTCCTGGCGAATCGTATTCTGCTCTTGTGTGCTCACTCTGATATAGCCAATTCTCATTGTTCATTCCCTTTCTCTTGTCAAGTTTACAGTTCTTTGGTATACCAAAATTGATTCACAACGATGAGGTGCTGCTATATGAAGCCTCTTGATCGTGATACCCACATCCTGGAGCATATTGTCTCCTATTGTCAGCAGATTGAAGAGACCGTTGCCCGTTTTGGCAACGATGGCTCTATTTTTTCCTCAGATCCTATTTATCGAAACGCAGCCGCTCTCTGTATCCTGCAGAGAAGGTTTGAATATTTCTCAAAAGGGTCGGTTTCCAAATTGTCACATGCCAAATCTCAGAAACCGACCCTTTTGAGATACATAATCCGTGTGCCACTAGGGTATGCCCTATTGGCACACGGTTTTGGTTTATTCAGGTAGGATCAGCAGACTTCCGCTGATGTTCAGGAACTGCTCTGGTCGCTGGAAGATGCTCATATATCTCTGAATCTGTTCCTCAGTCAGGGAAGCAAAGCTGTCCCCGGCCAGTCCGCACACAAAGAAAGGGCCGGCGATCATATCATAGACCGTCCCATCTTCCGTTCGCAGGGCTCGATTCAGGGGCAGCTTCAGCAGCTTTCCTTCCTCGTGACACACAAGGGCGGCAGAATCCTGAAAGGGATAAACTGCTTGGATTGGGCCGCCCACCACCTGCTGCATTGCCTTCAGACCCTGTGAGATTTCTCTTACAGAGGGCACTTTTCCTGGCTCCACCACTAGAATTTTCATGCGCTTTTTCTCACCATAATTCTCTGCCATATAGAGCATCCTCCAACTCTTCGGGCGTAAATCCTTCCTGGTACAGCTGATCAATGTCCTCCGGTGTGTATCCAAAGGCGGCAGCCACTGACTTGATTTCCTCCAGGTAAGGGTCCGCTTCTTCCGTCTTTTCTCCAAACCTGCGCCAACTGCTGTACGGACACCATCCCGGCCATCGCCAGGAGGAAAACAATTTACTGTCGTCAAACTCTCCGTAGGAGATATGTCCGTCCTCATCGATTTTCAAAATCCCTCCGCTCTGAATTGAGACCGGCATCGGTTTTCCAAACGGCAGACGCAGACGCCGCAGCACCCGGTTCAGAATCTCCTCAGTAGACGCATACAGGTAAAGTCCCACACTTGGGTAGTGGTAGAGACACATGGGGTTGTCCCCCTTGATGAAGTACAGCTCATTCTTAGGCCCCAGCAGCGTGACGGTGTAGGAGCCCTCCAGCTGTTCAGCCATCCACCGGAGGCTGTCAAAGTTCAGCGCTCCCTCCCGCTCCAGGAGCTGGACCGCCACATAGCTGTCCGTCTCTATCCTGGTCCTGGGCAGCCGCAGCTTTTTCCGCAGCGACCGGTCGTTCTGGATCACCCCGTTGTGGGCCAGAGCAAAGGGGCCCTCCTTGACACGGCCCAGAAATGGGTGGTTGTTGTAGTTACGTTTTTCACTTCCCTGGGTAGTCATGCGGGTGTGCCCCATCACCACCCAGGCATCCCCGGGAATCCTCCAATGCATGGCATGGGCGGGCCGTGGACGCTTGTAGATGTGGAGCTGTCCCCGGCTGTGGTAGGCGATTCCGGCGGCATCCGTTCCCCGTACCTCGCAAGCTGTGGAGAGAATGGTGAGAATCCGGTTTCTCTCCCCTTTGGACAGGCTGTGGCCGTAGTCGATCAGACCGAATAGGCAGCACATGTTACAGCTCCTCCTCTCCATTTACCGGCTCATTCACATATAGGCGGCGTTCTTTCAAATACTGCACCAACTCCGGGGTCTGACAGCCAGAGACAAAAGTGGTCTAGGACATAGCCTTCAGCTCCTCGTCAGACAGAAAAATCGCCACATCGCAGATTCGTTCAATGAGCTGCAATGTGGCGATCAAGGTGTTGTATTTTAAGGTACCCCGGAAAATCCGAAACTTGATGGTACTGTCGTTCTGGAGATTGACACAGGTATAGCGGCTTCTATTGGCCCCCTTCTTGGCGTGGTCCAGGATGTCCTTGGGATATTCTTTGTAGCCGTATCGGGCCGCCCAGTGCTCCAGCTGGCGCGGTGTCCGGCGGCTGAACTTCAGCAGTTCCTCCCAGTGCTTCTCAAAGAAGTAGAGCACCCGGGCAATGGCGCTATCCTGCTCCTGATGGGTCTCACCGAAGGCGGCGCGGCTCACATGGACATGGAGCCCGCAGGTCCCGACCTGATGGCTCCGGTACCCCATGGAGACCGCCTCCCGCAGGATCTCACTCCAGGGCATGTTCTTCTGGTGGAACTCCAGGGCCATGGGATGGGTCACGATCTCAAATCCGTCATTCAAAGAGCCGTCGTGCTTACAGTAGACCAGTTCCCGATCCCCGTTGGCCAAGTCCAGAATCTCCTGGGCATTCTCGCTGCACTCTCCCGCTCCATCAATCTCCAGCTCCACCCCAAAATAACGGGGGCCTTTGCCGTAAAAGATCGGGTCAGGCTTGTAGTAGTAATCCTGGATAGCCTTGTGGTCAGCGGAGCGGGAGTAACAGTCGCGGCACAGGGGCTCCTCGTTGCCCACATCGTCCCAGGCGTAGAAGACGCGGGCGTTAGGAATCAGCGCTCCACAGCGGGTGCAGTTGGTATAGAGCCGCTCATAGTAGCTTTGGCAGAGGGGCGTATCGGAGTCACCGGCGTTGTTGTCGCTCCAGATTCGTTCTCCGCAGACGGAACAGGTTTCCGTCTCTTGCTCCAGGCAGTCCGGGCAGAGGTCCTGGTCGTCGAACTCCCGCCGCTGGTCCAGATCGTACTCACCGCCGCAGACGACACATGTAAAAGTTTCTCCTGTCATGGTTCTTCGTCCTCCTGCTTGATCACATAGTCGATGGCCGCGCACAGCAGGGCTGCCGCAGCCGCCAGAAGAACCCCGAGCAGTTTCTCTCGGGCCTCCTGGCGGTCATCCTGATTCACCCCACGGTGGTGCAGACTTGCCGGAACAGTTGATTCACCAGTTCCACGATGACGGCGCGAATGACGGATAAAAGCGTTTTCAGCATGGTTTCCCTCTCCTTTCCAACGTAAAATGAAAAAAGCCGGAAGCTGTGATCGAGGCGTAAACCTCAGCAGTTTCCGGCTTTCTATTGAAATGATATATTTTTGAAGGGGACAGGAAAAGCAAACAGGGTGCAACAGGGGAATAATACAAAAAGGGGGAATTCATATGTACCGTGATTCACTCGACTACGCCCAGGACCGGTTCACAAACGTCCTGGAATCCTGCGCCGTCCTTACTCCGGCTGAAGTAATGGAAGTTCTTGGAATTGGGAAAAATAGTGTCTATACACTCTTGAATTCCGGGAAGCTCCGTGGATTTCGGATTGGAAGAAGCTGGAGGATTTCAGCAGAGGCACTGGAGGAATTCATTGCAAAATAAATCGCTAAATCGACTGATATTTTTAAAAAATATTATTTAATAGATTTAGTGCGTATAATCAGTCTCGTTTCAACCACCTTTATCAAAAAAACGCGCCGGCATTCTCTTCAGGAAGTGCCGGCGCGTTTTTTCTTATTTAGCCGTGAACCCGAGCGGTAAGAGCTTGTGTCTTGCTCCATCTTCTGCAGTGCAACGTGCACGATTTTATGAGCCAAAAATTTCTCCGACAAAATTTGGGCGCGGATTTTCAGGACGGATACTTTTTCAGAACTCCCCACCTTGGTTCGAATCTCAAAAGAGCGGCGGGTCTGATTGTCTCGCTGTACTGTCTCCAGAAAACCTGCCTTCTCCATCAACAGTTCCCAGCTCCGTTTTGTAAGTTTTTGATCTTCTGCAAACAGATTTTTTAGCTCAGGAAAATAGGAATTTTTTAGCAAGAACATTCGTTCCCTCGGGTCGTACCAGAGGCAAACAGTTTCCCTATCACTACCTTTCCCACGAACACGGGCATATCGATTTTCGGAAATCAGTTTTTTCAAGTATGCCTCTAGGACATCCCGAACTGGAAACTCCGGCTGGAACTGCTGCCACTCTCTCAGGAGTGCACGTTCCAACTGTGCGAGCATAGGTCCTCGCTCCTCCTTCGGAGCGCACAACCGTAAGAAATGCCGATATGCTGCCAAAAGATAAGTAACCTTTTTCTGCGATTCCACATCCAGGTCGTATTTTTTTACATCCTCCACTACGTCCTCGTAAAGGTGTTTGAGCGTATGCCGTTCTACCGAAACTTCTCTCTGAGCAGCCCGGATTTTTTTATAGGCCTGCCGGAAAAGATGACGGAACTCTTCCTCCAGGTGATTTATTTGAGCGATTCGATCAGATTCCCCGTCTCTTGTTTCATCTCTGGCATCCTCGACATCTGTAAAAACAAGCTCCTCCAGTGATTCTGATCGTAATATCTCAGGCTTTCGATACCAATCCTCAGGGGTATCACCTGAGAAGGCAAAATCGTGCCTATCGGCTGCCGCCATGAGATCATGAACGAGACGCTCAATGATTTTGGATGACTTTTGGGAGACAATCTTTTGCATGGCCGTCCAGTTGTCGATGGACCTACCGCACAGCTTCACTGTGAAGTACGCCAAAAGCGGCTGCAAAAAGGGCTCTGCAGGGAATTTTGCTGCCGCTGGGATGGTAAGAGACAGGCACAACTTTTGGGCCGAGACTTCCACAGAAGGTTTTCTGCCCACCCACAATACACCGGCCTTCTGAAGGATCTTCGCCTCAAATTCGGACATCGAAATATCCTTACGTACCATTTTCTCTGTGGCTTGAAAGATCTTTACCCCATCTACAATCTGGAAACGCGGCGGAAGTTTAGGGACGATATCACAGCACAACTTTGCCAGCTGGGTTGCTTTGTCCAGGTCCATGCAGGAAACACAAATTGCAAGCTGTTCAGAAAAATGTTTTTTTACTTGCAGATACGGCGTCGACCGGTCCAGTCGATGGAACTGGGGAAAAAACGGCTTCAGGACCGAGAACAACGTAAAGCCCAGCAGTATGGCTGCAATATCCCCTGCATTCGATTGAAGCAAACTTTTGAGGCGGTTCCATGCCTGATCCTTCGCTTCGGTCAATTCGGGTCCTAATATTGTATACGGACATCCTAAATAGTAGGCGATTCCCTCCTTTGTAAACTGCCAGACTGGAATGGGCCCCATTCCCCAACACCGAACCAGAAAATTATTGAAGAGAACTTTGTTAATCCGCGCTACCTGCTGTTTTGGAAAGGGAAAAACCGGAACTCCTATACTGCCTGACTGGTGTTCTGTGCTGCACCTAAGAATCCGACCGGATCTATCAGTTTCGATCAAAGAGAGGCGTGTATTTGAGGCCCCATTTAACGTCCAGCTCTCCGCCAAAATATATCGAAACTTGAGGGCTTCCGGCGCCATGGAATACTTTCTGCATTCAATATCGATTGGTTTAAGGAACCAAATACTCTTTTTCTCTTCTTGATGTTTTTTGGGGGGATTCTTAAACCATTTGACGCGCTGTTTGCCCCGTTTGTTATGATACGAACATTTGCAGATACAAATACTGGAGACCGCATTCGCCAAATATGAGCTCTTGGAGGATGGCCGGTAAAGAGTAATATTGTTTCGGGAGAGGCGAATCAAAAGTTCTTTGCCGCAATCTTCCCAAAAACTTTCCGCCAGCTCTCTGTCTTCTTGCGATATGGGCGTCACCACGTCTCCTGCACCTCCTTTGCCCTCTTAGGTTTCCTAGGGCTTATAAAAAATTATACCAGCCCAACACAGTCCATAACGGGTTCCCCAGGGAATGCTCACTGCACAGAAATATTGCGGGCATTCCCCGCTTGCGGAAATCGTACCAAACAAGGAGTGAAATGAACTCACAATGAAAAAAAGAAAACCAATCCTGGTCTATCTTACATCGGATGAACTGCAACACATCACCGAATCGGCCAAGAATGTTGGGATGGATCGCTCTGCTTATATCCGGCACCGGTGCCTCCATGAGAATCCCAATCAGGAGTCCATCAGCCGCAACCTAGCGCAGCTCCTCTGCGACTTGGCGAACACGGCACAGGAGCTGGACTGTGGCAAGGAGCTTCTGGGGCGACTCAGCAGCTTGGAGGAACTGCTTTGGCAATCTATCGGGTAATCCATCGGCCAGAAAAATACCACGATTGGAATGCGATCCGAGATTTACTTCAATATGTCACCTCTCCCAAAAAGGCAAAGAACGGACTTATCTTTGGCGGAGCTCTCTTTCCGAACATTGCAGCATACTCTATGGAGGGACTCTGCCGGGCGTTCGATAAGACAGAGGGACTTCTGCTCCGGCACTCGATTCTCAGCTTCTCCCCAGAAGAGAGGATCGATGCCTGGGACGCAGCGGACATCGCAACCCGAGCCATCCGCTATTACGAACAGCAGTACCAGATCTTAGCAGCTGTACATGAAGACAGACCTCATATTCATATCCATTTCGTGATGAACACCCTCAACTACCGCACAGGGAAGAAGTATCCCGGAGATCGAGCTGATTACTATGGCTTCCTGGCATACCTTGGTAAAATTTTAAAACCCTATGGACTAAAGGTCAAGCTAGAAAAATAATCAAATATCATCCTATTAGAGAAACAGCAATCATAAAATGACTGAGAAAGGAGCACACCCTTTATGAATCGACTTCCTCTCCCTACCCCATCCTGCCGGAGCGTATTCCGGAAATCCGAGACTCCCCTGACGGCGGAACGATACACCAAGATCTGGATCCAGCTGATCAACCAGATGGAGCGCTCCAGCTCCATCGCTGCAGGGCTCCAGTAACAGCCACAAAAGCGGTCTCTTGACGAGCATTGTCAGGGGGCCGCATTTTTTATAGGAGCGATGTCCAATGTCCAAAGCCGCAATCTACTGCCGTCTGTCGGAAGAAGACCGGAATAAGGCCTCCGCCGAGGACGACAGTGCCAGCATACAAAACCAGAAGTCCATGCTTCTACAGTACGCCATACAGCAGGGCTGGGAAGTATTTCACATTTACAGCGACGATGACTACACAGGTTCTGACCGAAACCGTCCGGAGTTTAGCCGCCTTCTAGCGGATGCTCAGGCCCATAAATTTGATATCATCCTCTGCAAAACTCAGTCCCGCTTTACCCGTGAGCTGGAACTGGTAGAAAAATACATACACGGTCTTTTCCCGCTGTGGGGAATCCGTTTCGTCAGCATTGTGGACAATGCGGATACCGACAACAAGGGGAACAAAAAATCCCGCCAGATCAATGGTCTGGTAAACGAATGGTATCTGGAGGACATGTCCGACAATATTCGCAGCGTCCTCACCAATCGCCGGGAACAGGGCTTTCATATTGGCGCCTTCGCCCTCTACGGATACCAGAAGGACCCGGCTCAGAAGGGCCATCTGATCATTGACCCAGAGGCCGCCGCAGTCGTGCGCCGGGTCTTTACCTTGTTTTCACAAGGATACGGAAAAACGGCCATCGCCCGAATTCTGAATGAGGATGGGATCCCCAATCCCACCGAGTATAAGCGCCAGAAAGGATTGCGGTACCAATCTCCCCCTGGAAAAACAGGAACGCTGTGGAAATATCCTGCCATCTCCCACATGCTGACCAATGAGATCTACATCGGCAACATGGTCCAGGGGCGGTACGGCAGTGTATCTTATAAAAGCAAACAGAACAAGCCCCGCCCCAAAGATCAGTGGATCCGGGTCGAACACACTCACGAGGCAATCATCGACCAGGACCTATGGGAGCGGGTTCAGGCCTTAATAAACGAAAAGACAAAACCCTTTACAGGTGGGTCGATTGGGCTCTTTGCCAAAAAGGTTCGCTGCGCCAATTGCGGATACACTATGCGCTCCACGAAAAACCGCGGGCGGCACTATCTCCAGTGCTCCAACCGGCGCGTTTCAAAAGAGGCCTGTACCGGCGCATTTATTTCCGTGGAAAAGCTGGAACGCATCGTGGTCCAGGAATTGAACCGGCTTTCCGCGCAGTATTTGGATCAAGATAAGCTGGAACGAAACCTGGAGTTTTCCAGCTCTCTCCTGGCTCAAAGACAGAAGGTGCTGGATCAACGTTCCAAATATCAGGCACAGCATGAGGAGTTCCAGACGGGCCTGCGAGAGCTCTATCTGGATAAGGTACGGGGAATTCTGTCCGAGTCGGATTTTCTCAGTCTCTCCCAGGACTTCTCCAAGGAAAAGGAACTGCTCGAGGGAAAAATCGCGGAAACCAACCGTCGGCTGGAAGAACTGGACGCCCGGATTGCCGCCGGGGACAACCGCCGGGAACTGGTCCAGCGTTACACTAATCTGGAGCACCTGACCCGTGAAATGGTGGAGGCCCTCATTGACTATATTTTAGTGGGAAAACGCCAGCCTGGCGAAAATGATCCGCCGGTTGAAATACATTGGAATTTCTAAATTAGAGATAAATATTCGCCTAGGAAAAGAAACTCATGTTTCTTTTCCTAGGCTTTTAATCAAACGATTTTCTCGCTTCATGGAGACCCACATAACAATACTCATCTATCCTCTTCTTCCAGAAGTTGAAGTTCAAAGGGAAATTCGAAACATTCTTCCGCTTCTGTATTTCTATATACCTCCTCTGATACCGTGATCAGCTGAATTCCTTCAAAATCGTTTACCTTTCTTTTGGGATCGCCAGAAACTTTCATTTCAAACCCCTGCTCGTTAGGGGCAGAAAAAACCATAACTGCTCCTGCCGCAGAGTCAGTTTCACATATCCGCTTCCACAAGAGATCCCGAATCCTGGAATTGACCCTTCCGACAAATACCCCAGGTTTCAACTCTAGAAACCACCGAGTCAGTTCTCCACGCACGCTCTCCGGAGCAGAATCCATTGCAATCACTGTCATAGAAGGTCCCTTTCCGCAGCATAGTTTTTTCCTCCGTTGATTGTATCCTGGCGGTCATCCCACAGGGAGCCTACAGTTGGACCGTTGACCATTTCTTCCTCTACTGTCTCCTGGAAAATCCATTCCAGATCTTGAGCAATTCGAGACAAGATACGTGCATTTGCAAAATATGCCCGGCAAGTTAGTCGAATCCGCTTTTTTTGCGGCTCACCCTGTTTCATTTTCTGGATTGCTTCAAATGCAGCCGGAATGGTTGTCTCCGCTTTATATAAATCTGCAACGTCATATACAAACGAGAGCTGCTTTCCTGTATGAATAAATCCCAGTCCTGGTGAGTAGCCCAATGAAACAATAGCAGCATGGCACAGACCATAGAGCAGAGCATTAGCCTCAGACAGCGCTTGATTGACTGGGTCTGCCTGATCCCACTCCTCTGTTTTGTACGAACGTTTTTTCCAGCGAACTCCAGTTGTCCTCGCTGCTAGTTCATAGGCCTTCCGAACCCGAATTCCTTCCATTCCCCGCAGTTGTTGTAACGTCAATCCCTCCGTTTTTAAGTTCGAAAACCGAATCTGATACATCCTTTTTGCCACTTCCAGATGCCGCTCTGCGTCCATACATGCTTTTGCCTGGACCAACAGATTCTTCGCACTTCTAGTCTCCCCTACTCCCGCAGCATAAAACCGCTCGGCATGTTCTCCACACCAAATCGCCATACATCCGTTATTACAAATCGCCCGAATCGCTGCATGGGTCACACTGGTTCCCGGTCCTAGCAACAAGCATGTCATGCCGGCAATTGGGATGGGTGTCCGCCCCTGCTTCTGAATTGCTACAATCGCAGTGTCGTTCTGCTCAATGACAGCATGTTCTAAATATAAATAACTGATGCTGTCTTTCAATTTAGGCAATTCCTGTAAGTTCTTCAACAATATTCCCTCCCTGCATTGAAAATCTTCAGTTTCCAGACGACGGATAGACGTGCCCACTCTTCACATGCGTGGGGTTTACTCAATATAGAGTGGCAGGTCACCGGCACTGATCGGTCCATCTCCACGTACGTGAGGTTTACGTCATGGATAATGTCTATCTTGATACGTATTACGGTCCATCCCCACACATGTGGGGTTTACTCCTCCATGTTGCAGTCACGGGCAGCGTTCTGCGGTCCATCCCCACGTGCGCGGGGTTTACGGCCTGCTCAAAGGTGGTCTTGTCATCCACCATCAGTCCATCCCCACGCACGTAGGGTTTACGATCCCGAATGGCCATGCAGGCTGCGGCAAGACCGGTCCATCCCCACATGCGTGGGGTTTACGAGGGATTCAAGCTAGACGACACCCCCCACTACGGTTCATCCCCACGTGCGTGGGGTTTACCGTTGAGTAACGCCGAGATATGTTGCGATTGCCGGTCCATCCCCACATACGTGGGGTTTACGTCGAAGAACCGCCGCACCGCCAGCCACCGATCCGGTCCATCCCCACATACGTGGGGTTTACTGCTTCGCCGGAAGCGTCCACTCGACCCGGGCCGGTCCATCCCCACATACGTGGGGTTTACTCTGGAGCCGCCCCTCTACCACAGCCTGCTGGCCGGTCCATCCCCACATACGTGGGGTTTACTCATTGATCTGATCTACCAGCTCCTCCATGTCCGGTCCATCCCCACATACGTGGGGTTTACCTCAAGTGAGAGCCGCGTGACCAAAATCCCATCGGTCCATCCCCACATACGTGGGGTTTACAAGAGGGTTCTTGGTGATATTGGTTGCGCCCCCGGTCCATCCCCACATACGTGGGGTTTACTTCTCGATTCCCTACAGAGGGAATCACAATAACGGTCCATCCCCACATACGTGGGGTTTACGGCAAAGGATGTGGGCACAAACGGACAAATGACCGGTCCATCCCCACATACGTGGGGTTTACTGTGATATCCCTGACTAACATCTTTTCAGCCGCGGTCCATCCCCACATACGTGGGGTTTACTATCGAGATCTTGAAGTCCCATTTCGGTGTTACGGTCCATCCCCACATACGTGGGGTTTACGCTCGCCCTGCGGACCGGCGGGGCCTGTATCGCCGGTCCATCCCCACATACGTGGGGTTTACCCATTGGAGGAGAGCAGTCGGGACACATGATCTGGTCCATCCCCACATACGTGGGGTTTACTCCAGACTTTTCTAACCTCGCATTCTGCTCACAGGTCCATCCCCACATACGTGGGGTTTACACTGAAATAAAATCAAAAATTTCGCGCGCAAGCAGTAAAACAGCACTTTTACCAGCGGAAAAATTCAAAATTTTATTTCTAGTAAAAATCAAGAGCTCAGCAGCAGCATTCCAAGTCCATACGATTTTCCGGGACCAATTCCCTCCCGGACTGCATTTTGAAATAGCACTGCATCTGTAATTTGGAGCGTTCCCTGATAGTGATATTGATCCAGATACATCCGGCCGCCCCGCGCTGGCACATGACGGCCAGTCAGCTGGCTGCCCTCCAACTCCTGACAACTCAGTAGCCGAAACCCATTCTGCTCTCCTTTCCTGGTTAGCCATGTACAGCGTTCTTCCAGAGTCCTGAGAATCCGGCGCTGGCTGTTTTTCCCGTTCTTCTGCGCCACCTTTTTTGTAGGCGATGCCAGCAGATCAAATCTCCAAATCTGCCCCTCCTGCATGGCATTCAGCCAGGGCGTCAGATCCCGCTCCCCAGAAAAATGCATACCCGGCAACAGGCGTTCCCGATTCGCAGGCCGATTGGAATAGAGATAGATTGCCAGTGCGTACCTGTCCTCACGGACCCGATAGATTACGCCCGAGCTTTTCCGATCACTCTCAAAAAGCCCCATAATCATTTGATGAAGCTGCTGGCAGTCGCCCAATGCCTGCCGGATACCACGCTGCTGAGGAATCAAGTCAATTTTCGTCAGATACATCTTGTCCCTCCCTGGTGATAACCCCTCGATAGACGGTTCGAAGGCCAAACTCTCGTCCCCCTGAGAGTCTTTCGTCAGGCCGGGTAAAACTCCCCACCCCGTCTCCTGGAATCTCACATTCATAGTACAACGCCTGCGGAGCGGATTTGTCTCCCTTCCGCATACAGACCGGGTAGCGCTGGATCGCATCCAATAAGTCGGAGTATGCCTCTGTCACTCCTTCAAACACAGGTCGGGATGGGACACAGCTCTTTCGTCCCAGGTAGATGGGCCACACCGGCTGCTTCAGAGCCGCTGTCACCCGCTCCCGCCAATCATCCGGCAGATCCAGCACCACCAAAAAACTGGCGTCCTGGAGATACCAGCGAGGTGAGATGACCGTGTTGCTTGACCGGGGCTTCCCCTCCGCGTTATAAAGCGGATACCCCTGTACCGTGTGGAAATCCAGCACACGGATCCCGGGGCGATCCACCCGCACCGCCATATGTAGGGCTGCGGACAGAGCTGCAATCTCCGGATCTCCCCGCTCTAATCCCATAGCGCACGACAAAAGACCTACAACGCCGGATTTGCTTGGAAAATCCCCACTGTCCCGGACGTCCCATTTAGAGTGGTCCCCCCAGGACTGCAGCGCCCCTTCCAGCCGCAGGATCAGCAAAGTTTTCTTTTCTTCCATCACATTCGCCTCACGCCAGAGCAGCCGCCACCTGTTCGATCAATTCTGTCAGTGTCTTGCACACCGTAGTCTCACATTCTGGTACGATAGAGCATGCTGTGGGACAGAACCACAGCCGTTGTTTCACGTTTAATCCAAAACTGTTCTGTATCGTGTCAACTTGACTAGCCAGCGCCTGAACACTGCCCTTCACCAAATCGTAGTCATTGGCCAGCTCCGGTTTAATCGGCCGCACAAAGGCGTTGACCATACTGACCGGCACCTTCTCCTCCTTGCATTCCACAAGGATCGCACTGGGAAGCACGTTTCCAGCAAAGCTGTTCTGTTTCCCTGATGGGTTGGTCAACGCCATAGTACGGATCAACGCAGGGATGGCCGCTTTCACCAACTGCTCTGCATCCGGCGTATCCTTCAGGTTTTTCATCAAAATATCCGTATCCAGAGAGGCATAGATGTAGTAGCATGCGGAGTTGTAATCGGTATCCCCGATCATGGCGGACCCTTTTTCCTCTATCACCTCCCCGGAGAGCAGATCATCCATGGCGGTGAAATAGTCGGATTCTATGTTCATCTTATTGGTAGAGATAGCATGGGCCACCTGCATGGCGGCTTCCACATCCCGGAACGCATTGGAAGTCACCATTCTCCCAAAGAGTGCCATGTCCAGTGTGACAGGGCGGCTCTCCGCTCCCTTTACCGCCTCCTGCAGATCCTTTGCCTTCAATGCCTTGACCTCTTTCAGGGATGGACAATCCTTGAGCTTTTCATAAATAGCTTCCGCCACCGCCTGGATATCTTCCGGCGCATAGAACACAATCTGTGCGGTGTAGCTGCCATCCTTATTCTCTGCGCCGTCTTTGTTGCCAAATCCACTGATTTTGGGGAATACAGTGTCAATATACTCTTGACTGACTCCCATCTCCGCCAGCTTCTCTGCCACCAGTTGGGGCAGCTTACGGGTTCGAATGCCCAGATGTTCCGCTCCGATGGTCTGAGAGAACAGCGGCGAACGCCTCCAGCTCCGCTTCAAGCACTGGCTGGACACACGGCCCCGGGTCGTTCCGCCAAACATACAGGACTTTGGAGCGCCAGACTCATCCCGGTTCAGATTGACTGGGGGATAGTTCTTGAGCATATGGATTTCGTATAACATGGATCATTCTCCTTTCAATTCTTCTTGCTGCTCTTCAGGCTTAATATAAAGGGCGCGAGCCCACTTCCGCTGCACGCTCTGTTTTTCACCGTTCCAATAGAATAGATCTTCCAATAGCCACTGACAGTCCACTGCATATCCTTTTGATCTCACAAACCGGATCAGTCTGGACAGCTTTTTGAGCATAAATCCATCCTCGTCCCACTGGATATCCAGAAGCATTTCCAATCGGTGGCCGGTGCTCTCGGACATCTCTTTATTCCGACCAAGTTGATAGAAGATCTGCTCCAAAGGCTGGCGGCGTTTCTCATCTGTATCCCAGAGACAGTACAGACAAGCTGCCGCAAATGCTCGCTCCTCCTGCCACTGCGGTATGGAGAAAGGCAGGCACTGAAAGAAAACACGCATGGCCTGTCCATCCGCCTGACTCAGCATGGTCCCAGCTTCCCGCTTCAGAGACGCACGCTCTCCTCTCGGCAAGGTATCTAGCCGCTGGAAGAAACTGCTCCAATCCACTTCCTTCATATCTTCATCCCCTTCTTGATTGCCGCGATTTCTTTTCCAAGCACTTTTTGCTGATAATCCATAACCTGGAGCATAGCTCTTCCACACAGGGTCAGCTGTTCCAAGGTCCAATCTACACATTCCGCTGCTGTCCTGCATTGCCAGCTGATGGCCGCTGTCAGATTGGCAGCATAATCAAATCCAGGCTGTGCCAACGCATCAAACTGGCTCCACAGTATCTGCTCGCAAACCGCGTAGTACCTCTGTCTGGCCTGAACACGGCTCTCCTCCGGGATCTCCTCCAGAGTCAGCGCTTTATAAAGCGCCCGGCCCAACCGCTCCGCTTGCGCGACAAACTCGGTAATAAAGCGCAACGCGTTCTCATTCCCCAGTAACTTTTTGGGAATTTGAAGGTCGTGCCTCTGTGCCCTCATATAGTTTGCCTGATTGGTCTGAACTCCGTAAATCACAAGAGACATCGGACGATCCGAGGTATCCAATTTTTCATACTGCGCTATGATCTGGGGAGCACGCTTTCCTTTCGTGTCAATCAGATCCGTTAGGTTGCGCCAGATCGCTTCATCCGCAGATGGCTTCCAGTTAAATCGTCCCTTTGCATTGTATCGGTATGTAACATGCGGGTCTGTCCAAGAATCTGTCACTTCAAAGTTCATTCCTTGGCTGAAATATACGTTTTCAACGTATTCACCAGACTCATCTGAAATTAGATGGATCCGCCTTGCTGGGAAAAACATACCAAACAGCCATGATGTCCTCGCCACTTTTTGTTTGGATACCACTTCATCCGGATTACGCCACAAGACCGGAGGCCGATCAAGGGGCAGATCAATTCGATCCACCTCGATCATACCAAACACTAAAGTCTGAAACAGGTTCTTTCCCCGGATCAGTGTAAACCATGGCGGAGCGCCGTTCATATTAGAGGGATACCCCTGCGCCCCTGCGGTACAAAAAATCTGCGCAGCCAACATCATCCGCAGCGCTTTGCCGGGCGTGTAAGTGATCTTCTCCCGCTTGTGATCGAAATGGATGTGGTTGTTCCCATTTGGGATAGAGTAATCCAATGTGGAGACCGGTTTTGGATCTCGATCCCAATCTGCACGATATCGGGTCTGTAAAAATGGCCGCTCTGAATCGAAGAGGTCAAAGCTCACCCCCTCCTGTTCACACTGGCGCACATAGCGCTGGATAGTATCCCAATCAAATTGCCCCTCATCCAATAACTCCTCCAATACTTCCTCATCCTCTGGTCGAAGCATGTCCATGAGAAACACGATCAGAAAGCGGTAAACACTGTACTCTACCATAGGAGATGGATCCTGAATTTCGCTGAGCAGGTGGGCCCTCTCCAGCGTTTCCAGCAGGCTAAGCTCTTTCATGCTTCCGTCCAGCTCTTTTACTGGGATCCACGGCTGCGTTAAAATTTGAAATGACGCCTTCACACACCTCACCCCTTCTCAAAAAATATACCCAACTCTTTGTCTGCAACGATTTGGGTTCCATCAGCTTGAGTATACCGCATATTTCCATTTTCATCTACTGTGGCAGTATAAATTTCGATCCCCTCCAGCAGTCTTCTGCCGAAGATCACGCCTTCCGTTCCGTGCCGCAGAAGTTTTGCCCGAACAGAGACACTGGCCTTCAGGATCTCACGCGCCTCTTCTCTGGTCACATCTGATAGACACAGTCGGTCTCCACAATGCTGACTTTTGCTGCGTAAAGATCCAAACCGCTCCGGCGGCAAAAGTACAATACGTACGGTCGGTTCACCCAAGCGCGTCTTGGCCGAGAGGTAGCTGCTGCTTTCCAGATCGTCAAATTGAATCCGTTCAGCTTCTTTGATCGGGGTGTATCCCTTTTCAGGGGCATTGATCAGATAACCTCCGCCGGCCGCCGCTTTAACCTGATCTTCCATTAGGTGATCTATCCAGAGATCCAATTCCTCCGGTGGAGCCGCTTCTGGGCTGTAGCCTTGCTCCACCAATGTGGGCAGATCCTCTGGAATCTGTATTTCACTGCGTTCTTCCAACAGATGAATACTCTGCTTCAGAAGACACTCTGGGTAAATATAGCCGTCCGCCTCAAATTTTCCTGTCTCATCAGGAATCAGCACATAGAACCGTGGGGCAGCAAGATGAGGCGGCCGGGGCGTATCTTCATGGCGAAACTCCCGTCCAAGGCGCTGGAGCAGAAGGTCAATTGGCGCGATCGAAGTCATCATAACGTCAAAATCCACATCCAGAGACTGCTCCACCACCTGAGTGGCCACTAGAATAGCCTTCTGCGGGCGAGCTGCCTTTTCTTTTCCAAAGAGACGGATACAGCGCTGTTCGATTTGATCCCGCTGGCCAATCGGAAAACGCGCATGGAATAAAAGCAATTCTCCATCAAATTCTTTGGTTTTGAGCGCTTGGTAGGTCTCCTGGGCTTGCTGGACGGTATTGAGCAAAATACAGAGGCATCCACCGTCTTTCACCAGTCCCATCGCCTTCTCGGCAATCTGTTCCGCATGATGCAGCACCGGGCAAAGCTCGACGGATACTGTCTGTCGTTTTTCCGTCCGGCTGACCGGCCGCACGATTACATTCCCTGACTCTGTTACAGCAGTAATCGAAGGATAGCATGGCTGGATTGGATGATCGGTATAGGCAGACAACATTTGCGCCTTTTTCTCCGGCGGAAGAGTGGCAGACAACAGGACCACAGGGATCTCCAGGGCTTTACACCATTCTAGCAGCCGATGGAGGATCTCACTCATATAGACATCGTAGGAGTGGAGCTCATCGATCACCAAAGTTTTCTCTGCCAATCCCAGCAGCCGCAAAACGCCGTATTTCACCAGCAAGACAGACATCATTGCCTGATCCACCGTGCCAACCGCATAGGAACTCAATAACCCTCGACGCACTGGAAGAAGCCAGCTCGAGGCATAGCGCTCCTCCTCTGTCTCGAATTTAGGCCAGGATTGGGTATTGTCTCCGTCAACCAGCCAGGCCATACTGTGAAGGAGACGGACTGAGTCTGGAAACTGATGCAGCTTTAATAAAGTCCGCATACGTCCAACCATCTGATTGGAGGTAGCTGCTGTAGGCAAACCAACATAGAAACCACTTTTCCCCCACTGTTTGGCCATTCGAATCCCTGCATAGATTCCGGCCTCCGTTTTTCCCTCCCCCATAGGTGCCTCCAACAGTACCACAGAAATGCGCTCCTGTGCCTGTTGAAAAAGGGCCTCAGTTTCTGATTGCAAGCCCCGCATTACATCTCTTGGAATATTGGGCCACACATCATGAAATTCATTTCCAAAGTCTGCGGCCTGCGATGTCAGTCCGCTCAGCATCAAAAATTTTTCCGCAAGACATTTTGCGTGCTCCTCCCCATCCGGCTGATTGATCCAGAGTTCTGCTTGGGCAAAATAGTTACTGGATGCAATCCAGTCCGACAGGATCACAATTCCAAGCAGCAGCGCACCTACACTTCCTCTGTTTTCTTTCCCAAGAGGGGGTAAAAATAATTCCTCAGAGCGTAAAAATCGAAGCCGCATCCAGTGCTCGAATTCTTCCTGAAGATGATTCCAAAAGAGATCTTGCCGGTCCCCTTCCGTTCCGCTTTTCCCTTGGTGATGCACTTCTAGAATATCCGCATAGAATTTAGCTGCGCTTTGATTCGAGGCTTCCTTCCAGAGGCGTTCCCGCAGACAACGCCAGGTAGTTTTCTCATGACGGATCTGGTTTAAAGCAGGAAAGTCTGGTTTTACACCCTCTTTATCCATACTTTCCTTCATAGGCAACCAGCGATATTGAAATTGCCCTTCTATCTTACCCACATCATGAAGGGATACAAGGTATCCAATCCAGTCTGTAAATTTCTCTGGAGTGCACGATAATAACGCCAACAATTTATTTCGTACGCCTGGGACAATCATCTTATGAACGATGACTTGTGCGACAATCCCAGAAATGAAGGAATGGGTCAGAATGGATTGAAAAGGTTCTGTCTTCGCCCATATCTGTTGTAAACCAATGCTCATAGGAATACCTCCTCTCACTTATATTGAAATCATTTTACATTCAAATCTGTCCAATAAATGAGACTCAGGAAAATTTTTTATTTCTGTGATTTTGAGTATAACATTATTTGAACGCTGTTTGTACAATAAAGATTACTGCCTCTAAGAAAGTTGCCCTTACACCATTGCAGCAGAGCAGAAAGCCCGCCTCACCTATGACAATATCCTGCGTCTCAGTGATGACCCGGATGTGAACAACGTGATCCGCTTCCTGCGGGAGCGGGAGATCGTCCACTTCCAGCGCTTCGGCGAGTGTCTGCGGCTGTGCAAGGAAAAGATGAACAGCAAGAATGTCTATCTCACCAACCCCGCATTCGACAAACAGATGACGCCCCAGCCCCGGAATGCCTGAGTGTCCCGGAGTCTGCTATCAAAAAGTGCAAAAAAGCCTGCGGTCTGATGGACCGCAGGCTTTTTTGTGGGTTCAGACCCGGATCAGCTCATAGGTCCGGCTGCCCAGGCCGATCTTTTCCCCATGGGCCAAGCAGCTCTCCCACTCGCACTCCGGCGTCACATTCCGGAAGTGGTCGTGGAGATCATGGAAGCCTTCCTCATGCATCCGGTCATCCAGAAGGCTGCCTGGGATGGGCTGCTGCCGCAAACAGGCATCCACGCACGCCTGGTCCAGGGCCACCGGGTCAAACGAAGCGAACATCCCCACATCAGGCAGGATGGCCATATCGTTGTCCCCATGGCAGTCGCAGTAGGGAGATACATCGATCACCAGGCTGATGTGGAACTGGGGCCGTCCATCCACCACCGCCTTGGCGTATTCGGCCATCTTCCGGTTCAGCTGCTCACAGGCACAGTCGTTGGGGTTAAAAATGGCATCAAAGTTACACACCGCGATGCACCGCCCGCAGCCCACGCACTTTTCCTGGTCAATAAATGCCTTACCCCCATCGTAGGAGATAGCGTCCTGCCCGCACTGCTTGATGCACTGGCGGCAGCCTGCGCAGCGCTTCTGCTTCACCACCGGCTTTCCGCCGGAGTGCTGCTCCATCTTGCCCCGGCGGCTCCCGCACCCCATGCCAATATTTTTCAGCGCACCGCCGAACCCGGTCTGCTCATGGCCCTTGAAGTGGCTCAGGCTGATGAACACATCTGCGTCCATGATGGCGCGGCCGATCTTAGCCTTCTCCACATACTCGCCCCCCGCCACCGGGACCTCTACGTCATCATTGCCCCGCAGGCCGTCTCCAATGATGACCTGACAGCCGGTGGAGAAGGGGGAAAACCCGTTCTCATAGGCGCTCTCAATGTGCTCCAGGGCATTTTTCCGCCTCCCCGGGTAGAGGGTGTTGCAGTCCGTCAGAAAGGGAACGCCGCCCAGCTCCTTCACCACATCCGCCACCGCCTTGGCGTAGTTAGGCCGCAGATAAGTCAGGTTCCCGGGTTCTCCGAAGTGGAGCTTGATGGCCACCAGCTTTTTTTCCATGTCGATCTCACCGATCCCAGCGCTGCGGATCAGCCGCTGAAGCTTGGTGAGCTGGCTTGTCCCCACAGGGGCCCGGAGGTCCGTAAAGTAAACTTTCGATTTGTTCATAGATCTCACATCTCCTCACATGCATCGATTGCATCGATCAAAACTCAGTTGGACGGCATCTGTTGTTTGGCGCGTCTGATCTCCAGTATCCCGGGGATGATATTGGCAAACGAGCCCGCCAGGATCAGCAGGATACCCGCCAGCATATTGCCCGGGATCTCCTCCCCGTGGACCATCCAGGCCAGTATGGGCGAGAGCGCCGGCTTGAAGAAATACACCAGCGAGACCACGCTGGCCGGCTGGTATTCCATAGCCAGGAAGTAGGCGCAGAAGCCCACGCCGGCCACGCCGGCCGAGACATAGAGCACATAGGGCAGGTTCTGGAGGGTATAGCCCTCCAGAATGGGGATCTGGGCAAAGGAGGGCAGACCGATGGACTGGAAGAATCCCGCCACGGCGGGGATATGGGTGATCAGGATAAAGCAGAAAATGATGACGCTCCCGAAGAGGAAGCTGAAGCAGGTGACCACCGCGCCCCCGTACTCCGCACACTTTCGTTTGCCCATCACCCCGTAGATGGAGAACAGCACAGTGGAGCACAGGGCCAGTCCTACGCCCACCATGTTCAGCTTGATATGCAGGGGGTTGATAATGGCCAGGGTCCCCAGGATCTCCAGACTCAGGGCTGCCAGATGGCGCCTCTTGATGGGCTCCTTCAGGATCATGAAGGCAAAAAAGGTAACAAAGACTGGGTTGCAGCTGAACAGGACCGCCACCACGGAGGACTCGGTAAAGTTGATGGACATCTGATAGATCGGCATGCAGATGGCAATGCCGATCAGGCCCAGCAGGGCGAAATAGGCCACGCTTTTCCGGTCCAGGCGCTTGCTTCGCTTCTTTAGGGTGTAGACAGCCACCGGGGCCAGAAAAACGAAGCCGATGGAAAAGCGGGCCAGCGTCAGCTGGACCGGATTGACCTCCCCCGCGATGAGTTTCAGCACCACCTCCATGGAACTGAACGCGATAGTTGCAATCAGGATAAAAAAATATCCTTTTTTCATGTTAAGTGTCTCCCCTTACAGGCTCATGTAAGTTTGTTTTTTGATTATAGCACAGCAGGCCCTGAAAAGGAACCAAAACTCAGAGCAGACACCGAAACGGCTGGACCAGGAGCGATGTGATGGGATAAAGTGCATGCTTCCAGTCTCCGTTATCCCAGGGGGTCACCCCTTCCTTCTCCACATAGGTCTCCAGTCCGGACACCAGCAGAGAATCCTCCTCCATTTCCGCTAGGTAATGTTCCAAGACCGCATTAAATTCCTCCCCATGGATCACGAACATCACTTCCGTATCCACATAGGTGCTGCGCATATCCAGATTGTAGGAGCCTACCGCCGCGAGGTCCTGGTCAATGAGCAGGGACTTTCCGTGGGAGGAGTAATCCCCGTACCACTCCCATACCTGAGCACCGGTATCCAGCACCCGAGCCTTATTGCGGTAATAGTCGGAAGAGGCCATAAAATTGTCCCCTACTCCCATGGAGTTGATCTGAACGGAGAAGGGCACCCCGCGCCCAGCCACCCGTGAAAGTCCGTCATACATCGACTGATCACATACTGCGTAGGGTGTTTGGAGGTAGACTCTCTCCTCAGCACCCTCCATCAGCTGCTGCAGCTGCCACCATACCAGAGGTTCTTTTGCCAAAATATTGATCGGGTTATGGATAAAAGTCACAGCTTTTAATGGGACCGTGGCCTCTATGTAATCTGTATTCTCTTTGCTCAAAAGCTCCGGATGAGCCTCCCTCCATGCGCTGTGCCGCATATGGAGGGCTTCTGTCTCCAGAAGTACGCTCTTTCGATAGAAAAATGGTGCGGACTCCAGCCAGGTTTTGCTGTGGCTGTCAGACCAAACCATCTGAAAGTACTGCTCCACCTGATGGAGTACGCTCTCACCGCTGTCAGCCGTCCCTGCGGCAGAATTATAGAACAGAATATCCAGGTCATGACTCTTTTCCGGGTCCGGGACATAGTCCCCTAAAAACTTATCAAAAGTGTTTCGTCCGCCTGCCAGCAGCAGCCGGTCATCTGAGAGAATATATTTGTCATGGAGCCTGCCGTTAAAGGTCCAGGGCATGAGCGGATTGGGCGTATTATAGAAACGGATCTCAATATTGGGATGTGCGCCCAGGGCATAAAACACCGGCGAGGAGGCCATGCTGACCAGGCCGTTCATCCCATCCGTGAGGACCTGGACCTGGACCCCGCGCTCCGCTGCCGCCAGGAGGGCCGCTGCCACATCCCTGCCGCTCTCACAATCCCGGATATCAAAATTGGTGAAAATCAGCCGCTTCTGCGCCTCTTCAATCATGCGGATCCGGATCTCCAGTGCGGCAACATTGTCATCTATCAGGGCTGCACGATCCACGCTTCCAGTCCCATAAAATCCACTTTTGTCAAATCCTCTCTGAAATTCTTTTGACACTCCCGGCTGGAACAGAAATGGGAGCCACATTCCCAGGAGCAGATAGACCGCATAACACAGAAAAACCACTGGCAGAATCCGCAGTATAAGGTGTACATGCCGGCCACCAGCTCCCCCTGCTTTGATAAATAAATGTTTCATCTTATCTGTAAACCTCCGGGCTTTGTTATGAGAGCAGACGCTTTCATTCTCTATTTTTCATTATTATAGAACGAAACGACTTTTTTCTCAAGGGGATATGATCGGAACCCACACAGGCTTTCGATCGCACTGTCCCTCAGAAGCGGACGGCGGACCGTCTGCCCCCTGCTGGCCTCCAATGAGCTGACAGCCGGGTATTCTCTATCAGAATACCCGGCTGCCTCTGACTTTTCACATCTTTACGCGGTGGAACACCTTTTTTCCTTTTTTGAGCATCAGGCCGTCGCCTGCCATCTGGTCGGCAGTGTAGGATGCGGCCACGTCGGTGACCTTCTCCCCGTCCACCTCCACGCCGCCCTGTTCCACCAGGCGGCGGGCCTCCTTCTTGGAGGGAGCCAGCTTGCACTTCATCATCAGGTCCAGGATGCCGATGGAGCCGCCGGCCAAGTCCTCCTGGGACAGCTGGGTGGCCGGGACATTGCTCATGTCTCCGCCGCCCACAAAGAGGGCCTTGGCGGCCTCCTGGGCCTTCTCAGCCTCCTCCTTGCCGTGGACCAGAGCGGTCAGCTCATAGGCCAGGATCTCCTTGGCGGTGTTCAGCTGGCTGCCCTCCCACTTGTCCATCTCGTCGATCTGCTCCAGGGGCAGGAACGTGAGCATGCGCAGGCACTTGAGCACGTCGCCGTCGCCTACGTTGCGCCAGTACTGATAGAACTCATAGGGGCTGGTCTTGGTGGGGTCCAGCCACACCGCGCCCTTGGCTGTCTTGCCCATCTTCTTGCCCTCGGAGTTGAGCAGCAGGGTGATGGTCATGGCGTGGGCGTCCTTGCCCAGCTTTCTCCGGATCAGCTCAGTGCCGCCCAGCATGTTGGACCACTGATCGTCGCCGCCGAACTGCATGTTGCATCCGTAGTGCTGGAACAGGTAGTAGAAGTCGTAGGACTGCATGATCATATAGTTGAACTCCAGGAAGGAGAGTCCCTTCTCCATCCGCTGCTCATAGCACTTGGCCCGAAGCATGTTGTTCACCGAGAAGCAGGCTCCCACATCCCGCAGCAGCTCGATATAGTTCAGTTTCAGCAGCCAGTCGGCGTTGTTTACCATCTGGGCCTTGCCCTCACCAAACTCGATGAACCGCTCCATCTGCTTTTTGAAGCAGTCGCAGTTGTGCTGGATGGTCTCCGGGGTCATCATGTTCCGCATGTCGGTGCGGCCGGAGGGGTCCCCAATATAGCCGGTGCCGCCGCCGATGAGTGCGATGGGCCGGTTGCCCGCCATCTGAAGGCGCTTCATCAGGCACAGGGCCATGAAGTGGCCCACATGGAGGGAGTCGGCAGTGGGGTCAAAGCCGATGTAGAACACCGCCTTCCCCTCATTCACCATCTTGGAGATCTCCTCCTCGTTGGTCACCTGGGCGATCAGTCCGCGGGCTTTCAGTTCCTCATAACAGGTCATCGTACTTTCTCCTTTTTATTCAATATTCTGCTGGCATGAAGTGTTTTCAGCAGGACTGTTGTTTCTCTCCCTGAGCAGGCACGCGCTCCTTGTGCTCCCTGCGTCCACAGATCACATTGTAGGCCACCACGCTGCCCACCACGATCACCGCGCCCACCAGCGCAGTGGGACCGATCATTTCATGGTAAAAGACGGCTACCAGGATGGGGTTGAGGACCGGCTCGATGCCGGAGACCAGACTGGCCGTCACCGGCGGAGTGGTCTTCAGGCCGATGGTGAGCAGGATATAGGCCAGTGCCACCTGGAACACCCCCAGGATCAGGACGCTGACCACCGCTGTGGCGGAGAGGTCGGTCTCCATGGCCACAAAGGGCAGTCCCACCACCGCGCTGAATACATCTCCCCAGAAGACCGAGCTGATGGCGTCCCCCTCCGGCATGTCGTTCATCATGAACACACCGGCGTAGGAGATCCCGGAGATGAGGGCCAGCACGTTCCCCACCATCCCGCCAGCGGAAAGGCTGTCCACAAAGAAGAACAGGATGCCGCCCAGCACGGCCGCGCAGGTCACCAGATCCAGCTTTCCCGGCCTGCGCCGGAAGAAGATGGCGGTGAACACCATCACGAAAATGGGGGCGGTGAACTGGAGGACGATGGCGTTGGCCGCCGTGGTCATCTTGTTGGCGATGGAGAAGAGGATGTTGGTCCCACACACCGCCAAAGCGCCCAGCAGGACCCAGCGGTTCATCCTGGGCTTGTGGCGGATGGCCCACAGGTACAGCCCGATGACCACCAGGGCCACCGCGGTCCTGGCTCCGTTGATGGACATCCCGTTCCACGGGATCACTTTGATGCAGAGCCCCCCGATGCTGTACAGCACCGCGGCGGCAAAGACGCACAGGACGCCTCTCTGCTTTGCGGACACGACACCGCCCCCTTTTCTGTCTCTCTCCACATTTCCAGACCGCCCGAACTCATTTTGCGGAGTCTCCCCCGCTGTTCCCGCCCCTGCGGCGCGGGAATACACAGAGAGGATCGGGCTCTCTGAAAAATGCCCCCTGTCCCGAAGGACAGAGGGCATGAAATGCGGTACCACCTCTGGACCGTCCTGTCCTCGCGGGCAGGACCTTATGGAGTGCTGGACTCCGGCGCGGTAACGGGCGCGGCCCGGCCTGTCCCCTACTGCGGCTTGTCCGGTTCGGGCGGCTGCTCAGAGGCGTATTCCCGGAGCGCCCCTCTCCCCCTCTCACCGTCCGGGGGTTCTCTGGGCAGCGGCGGCTCCGCTACTGGTCCTCTTCATTGCAATGTGTGCAATATAGCACACGCCGTTTTCTTTGTCAAGGGGCGGGCGGGGATTTCCGGACAGATCTGGATCCGGGCGGCTGCCCCGGCCCTTGTCACTCGGACCGGCCCATGGTACAATAGCACCGCCCCCCGGCGGGGTCCGGGGAGGCGGATCAACAGATAAGTGGTGATATCTCATGCATCAGATCCTCATCGTGGAGGACGACCCTGCCCTCAGCCAGGGCATCCGCCTGGCACTGGGCCAGGAAGGGCGCCAGTTCGTCCAGGCCGGCACCATCGGCCAGGCGGAGCTGGAGCTGGCGGAGCGGACCTTTGACCTGCTCATCCTGGACCTGAACCTGCCCGACGGGAACGGCCTGGACCTGCTCTCCCGGCTGCGGGACCGCTCCGCCCTGCCGGTGCTGATCCTGACGGCCAACGACCTGGAGATGGACCAGGTAACCGGTCTGGAGCTGGGGGCAGATGACTATGTGACCAAGCCCTTCTCCCTGGCGGTGCTGCGCGCCCGGGTGAACAGCCTGCTCCGGCGCAGCCGGCCTGCCCCCGCCGCGCTGGAGCTCCCCCCGTTCCTGTTCGACTTTGACGCCATGGTCTTTGCCAGGGACGGCGTGCCGTTGGAGCTGTCCAAGACGGAGCAGCGGCTGCTGCGCCTGCTGGTGGAGCACCGGGGACAGACCCTGTCCCGGGAGGTGCTGCTGGACCGGGTGTGGGACGGCGGCGAATTCGTGGACGAAAACGCCCTTTCCGTGGCGGTGAACCGCCTGCGCGCCAAGCTGGCGGACGCCCCCATCCGCACCGTGTACGGCCTGGGCTATCAGTGGGCGGTGGACTGAGATGGACTGGAAGCTGATCCTCTGCATGGGGCTGGCGGCGGCCGGCCTGCTCTTTGGTCTGTCCCAGTGGCTGCGCGCCCGGCGTCAGTTGGAACGCATGGACCGGATGCTGGACCGGGCCATCGATGGGAGCTTTTTGGAGAGCTCCTTCGATGAGTCCGTCCCCTCCGCCCTGGAGTCCAAGATGTCCCGGTTCCTCAACGGCTCCGCCTCCTCCGCCCGGAATCTGGCGGAGGAAAAGAGCAAGATCGCGGCTCTGATCGCCGACGTGTCCCACCAGACCAAGACCCCCATCGCCAATCTGCTGCTGTACGCCTCCCTGCTGGCGGAGAGCGAGCTGACCCCGGAACAGCGGGCCCAGGCCGAGGCCCTGAAGACCCAGGCGGAGAAACTCTCCTTCCTGGTGGACGCTTTAGTCAAGTCCTCCCGGCTGGACAACGGCATCCTCACTCTGTCCCCAGCACCTCACCCCATCCAGCCCCTGCTGGATGGGGCGGCCGCGCAGGGGCTGGCCGCCGCCGGACAGCGTGGCATTTCCCTCACTGTCCTGCCCTGGGAAGGCGCGGCCCGCTTTGACTCCAAGTGGACGGCGGAAGCCCTTTACAATGTTCTGGACAACGCCTTGAAATATACCCCGCCCGGCGGGACAGTGACCCTGTCCGTCACCGCCTACCATATGTTCTGCTGCATCCAGGTCTCAGACACCGGCCCCGGCATCCCGGAGGAGGAGCAGGCCCAGATCTTCTCCCGCTTTTACCGGGGGGCCGCCGTCCGGGAGCAGGAAGGGCTGGGGCTGGGCCTCTACCTCACCCGCCGCATCCTGACCAGCGAGGGGGGCTATATCCGGGTGTCCTCTCAGCCGGGAAAGGGCAGCACCTTCTCCCTCTATCTGCCACTGGAGTGACGGCTCCCCCGCGGCCCCGCCCCTGAAATCTTTCAGCTCTGAAAGATTTCAGAAAGAGTGTGGAAAGGATCTTTTGCTAGAATGGGCACTGTCAACAAGGGCAGCGCCCATTTTTATCCATAAGGAGCGATCAACATGACAATTTTGGAGACCAAGGATCTGAGAAAATTTTACGGCAGCGGCGACACCCAGGTGAAGGCCCTGGATGGGGTGGACCTGAGCGTGGAAAACGGGGAGTTCGTGGCCATCGTGGGCACCTCCGGCTCCGGCAAGTCCACCCTGCTCCACATGCTGGGCGGGCTGGACCGGCCCACCAGCGGCGCTGTGCTGGTGGACGGGAAGGACATCTTCTCCCTGAAGGACGAGGAGTTGACCATCTTCCGCCGACGGAAGATCGGCTTCGTGTTCCAGTCCTATAATCTGGTGCCGGTGCTGAGCGTGTATGAAAACATCGTCCTGCCCATCCAGCTGGACGGCGGCAAGGTGGACCAGTCTTATGTAAATCAGGTCATCGAGGCCCTGGGGCTGGAGCAGAAGCTCCAGAACCTGCCCAGCCAGCTCTCTGGGGGACAGCAGCAGCGCGTGGCCATCGCCCGGGCTCTGGCCACCAAGCCCGCTATCATCCTGGCCGACGAGCCCACAGGCAACCTGGACTCCAAAACCAGTCAGGACGTGCTCTCCCTGATGAAGGTCACCGGGCAGAAGTTCGCCCAGACCATGGTGATGATCACCCACAACGAGGAGATCGCCCAGATGGCCGACCGCATCGTCCGCATTGAGGACGGCAGGATCGTCAAGCGCTGAGGGGGTGGATTCCATGAACGTCTCCAACGGCAAGTGTATCCGAGATCTCTCCCGTAAGAGCCTGCGAGCCAACCGCACCCGGAACCTGATCGCGGTGCTGGCCATCGCCCTGACCACGGTGCTCTTCACCTCCCTGTTCACCATCGCCATGTCCATCAACGACGGCATCCAGCAGAACAACTTCCGCCAGGTGGGCGGCTTCTCCCACGGCGGGTTCAAGTACCTGACAGAGGAGCAGTTTCACGAATTGAAGGACGACCCCCTCATCGACCAGTGGGGTCTGCGGCGCTTTGTGGGCATGCCCAGTGAGGTGCCCTTCAACAAAAGCCATGTGGAGGTGGGCTACTCCGATGCCAACGAGGCCCACTGGATGTACTGCGACCCGGTTGAGGGGCGCCTGCCCCAGGAGGGCACCGATGAGGCCGCCACGGACACCCATGTGCTGGAGCTGATGGGGGTCACGCCGGAGATCGGCGCCAAGTTCACGCTCACCTTTGACGTGGACGGCCATGAGACCACCCAGACTTTCACCCTGTGCGGCTGGTGGGAGTACGACGAGGCCATTGTGGCCAACCACATTCTGATCCCGGAGAGCCGGGCGGACGCCATCCTGACGGAGACCGGCGTGGTGCCCGGGCAGACCACGGACGGCATGACCGGGACCTATAACATGGATGTGATGCTGAAAAATGGGGCCCGAAATATTGCAGGCGACCTGGACCAGATCCTGGAAAACCATGGCTATCAGGCCGAGAGCTCCGCTCAGCCGGGCTATATCCATACCGGCGTCAACTGGGGCTACACCGGCGCCCAGCTGTCCGGCAGCATGGACCCCGCCACCTTCATCGCCATCTGCGCGGTGCTGCTGCTCATCATCTTCACCGGCTACCTCATCATTTACAATGTGTTCCAGATCTCCGTCACCAACGACATCCGCTTCTATGGCCTGCTGAAGACCATCGGCACCACCCCCCGGCAGCTGCGGCGCATCATCCGGCATCAGGCCCTGGCCCTGTCCCTGGCGGGCATCCCCCTGGGGCTGGTGCTGGGCTGGCTCATCGGCGGACAGCTGACGCCGGTGATCGTCCGGCAGGTGAACGGGGTGTCCAATGTGGTGTCAATGGACCCGATCATTTTTGCGGCCTCCACCCTGTTTTCCCTGGTGACCGTTCTTCTCTCCTGCCGCAAGCCGGGAAAAATGGCCGCCCGGGTCTCCCCCATCGAGGCGGTGCGCTACACCGAGGGCGGAAACCTGAAACGCAAAGCCAAGCGCAGAGCCAAGGGCGTCTCCCTCTTCTCCATGGCCTGGGCCAACCTGGGCCGCAGCCGGGGCAAGACGGCGGTCACCGTCCTCTCTCTGTCCCTGGCGGTGGTGCTGCTCACCGTGACGGTCACCTTCACTCAGGGCTTTGACATGGACAAGTATGTCTCCAACTTCACTGCCAGCGACTTCATCGTGGCCGACGCGGGCCAGTTTCAGACCGGCGGCGACGCCTATAACGACGAGATGGACGTGACGGAGGACGTGATCGCCGCCATCGACGCCCAGGGCGGCATCACCGGTGGCGGCTTGGTCTACGGCGATACCTCCGCTGCGCTGGAGTTCGTCACCGAGGAGTACTACCGCTCCGTCTGGAGCCGCTGGAACACCCCCGAGCAGCTGGACAGCATGGTCCACTTCAAGGACCGCAATGAGGAGGGCCTGCTGGCCGACCGGGTGCAGCTCTACGGCATGGAGCAGTTCCCCCTGGACCACCTGACGGTGCTGGAGGGAGACCTGTCCAAGCTCAGTGAACCCGGCGGGCGGTATGTAGCCGCTGTGTACAGCGATGACGACTACGGCCGGCCCGAGTTGGGCTCCCACTGGGCCCGGCTGGGGGACACCGTCACCATCCGGTATGTGGAGGAATATGAGTACTATAATCCCGACACCGGAGAGGTGTACGGCCCATGGGAGAACGTGCCCGAGGGTGCCAACTGGGGGGACCGGGCGGTGAAGTACCGGGACGTGGAGTACGAGGTGGCCGCCCTGGTGACCGTGCCCATGGCCCTGAGCTACCGCTATTACGGCGCGGATGAGTTCATCATGAACGACCAGACCTTCATCCAGGACACGGGCACGGACAGCGTCATGTACTATGCCTTCGACACCACGGATGAGGCCAACGCCGCCATGGAGTCCTTCCTGGCGGACTACACGGAAAATGTGAATCCCCAGTTCGACTATGAGAGCAAGTCCACCTACGCCGCGGAGTTTGAGGGGATGCGATCCATGTTTCTGCTGCTGGGCGGGGCCCTCAGCGGCATCGTGGGCCTGGTAGGGGTGCTGAACTTCTTCAACGCCATCCTCACCGGCATCATCACCAGGAAACGCGAGATGGCCGTCCTCCAGTCCATCGGCATGACCGGAAAGCAGCTGAAGACCATGCTGGTCTGTGAGGGCCTGCTGTACGCCCTGAGCTCTGTGCTCCTGTCCCTGGTCCTGGCGGTGGTCCTGGGCCCCCTGGCCTTCTCCGCCCTTCAGAGCATGTTCTGGTTCTTCACCTACCGCTTCACCCTGGCCCCCATCCTGGCGGTGGCTCCGGTGTTTGCCCTGCTGGGCGCCCTGGTCCCCCTGGCGGTGTACCGCTCCATCTCCAAACACACCGTGGTGGAGCGCCTGCGGGAGTCAGACAACTGACCAAACCATACAACGGGACAGCTCCTCCGCCTGTGCGGAGGAGCTGTCCCGTTGTATATCTCTCCATAGGGCCCACCGGATGGGGAGATGACAAAAAGGAGGAGCCGGGATCGAGCGGCTCCTCCTGTCCATCAGGGCTCAGCCATAGAACTTATGGCCCCCGATGGTGGTGATATGTGTTTTGTTCCGGGAAGCCCAGCTGTTGGAAGCTGAGTCAAAGTAGAGCGCCCCGGCGGCCTCCTCCACCACGGCGCCGTCCATCGCCAGCTTGGCGGCGATGATGCTGCCCTCGTTGGGGGTGCGCTTGGCCAGGCTGCCGGACCCGTAGGTGGGGAACTGGTTCTTCTGGGCCAGCACTCCTTCGATGGTATTGGGGAAGATCGGGCTCTTGACCCGGTTCAGGACTACGTTGGCCACGGCGATCTTACCATCCAGGCTCTGGTTCCCGCTCTCCGCGTAGACCACGCGGGACAGCCAGAACAGGTCGTCCTGGTTGTAGAAGGAGTCGCCGGAGGCGATGCCGCCGCTCCCCGTGGTGATGGAGGTGGTCCCGTCTGCCGGGTCCCAGCTCAGCTTGGCATCAAAGGCCTTGACCAGCTCCTTCAGCGGGACGACTACCCGCCCGGCCTCCATGCGGACGCCCTCGGGGACATAGAGATAGCGGCCGTTGGCCACCAGATACTGCTGGCCCACCTTGGCCGTCAGGTCCAGAACGGCGCTCTGGACCGCAGCGGTGCTGGAGCCCCCATCCCAGGTGATGGTCACGCTGGGGTCCAGGGTCTGAGCCATGGCGGCCAGCGCCACATAGGTGGTCCCCTGCTCCACAGTCTTTCCCGTGTCCGCGGGGACGGGCTGGCCGTTCACCAGCAGGGTGTGGTCCAGGGCCACAGCGGGCTCGGCCGTGACCGAGGTCTGGGTCCCGTCGGAATTGATCGCCTCCAAATATATCTCGTCAGCGGAGATCTCTTCTGTATCCTGCGCTTCGATACCGGTCTGGATTCCGGTCTCAAGCACCTGCGCCGATCCGTCGGCGGAGGCGCTCTCCTCCTCGATCACAATGGCCGCGGCGGCGGAGTCCTGCTCCACACCGGCGCCCATCAGGAGGAGCAAGGCAAATGCGCACAGCAGTGTTGAAAACAGCTTGCGTTTCATTGTCTTCACTCCCTATTACAATTTGTGTCGAAACGGTGACACCAAAAGCAACGTTTTTGTTACTTTTGTTACCACATTGTAACCAATTCCTCAAACAGGCGCAAGGGCAAAATTGACTAGAGTTCTCTCTGAAATCTTGTGCATTTTTTCGGAATATTCCTAGTATAAGCCTTAGAATGACCGGTTAAGCCCTCTTTCCCCCTCCTTTGACGCATTTTTACATCCGCGCTCTTCTGCCTTTCTGCCCATTACTCGCTGTCTTCCTACCCGCCAGGCACGTCCATCTTTGGCCTTTTCCTCTGATAATTCCTTGACATCCCCTTTTTTCCGGGTACAATTGAGAAAAAAGGAGGCGTTCTTATGGCCTATTCGCTGTTCGAGACTGCGGAGCTGGGCCCGCTCATATCCAAAAACAGGACCGTGCGTTCCGCCACCAACGAGCACCTCTCCGATCCCAGTGGACAGATCACTCCCGCCTGGGTGGACTCCCTGGAGGCGCTGGCCCGGGGTGGAGTGGGCATCATCATCACGGGCCACCTGTCGGTGGACCGGGACCAGCGGGCAGATGAGGGGCAGGCGGTGCTGGATCAGGAGACGGACCCCGCCCTCCTCTCTCTGGCCGCCCAGCGGGTCCACCAGCACGGGGCCCTGCTCATTGCCCAGATCAGCCACAGCGGCGGGAAGGCGCGCCCCGGCGTCAACGGGCGGCCGCCCCTCTCCCCCGGCGATCTCACGCCCCAGCTGCTGGACAGGCTGGTGGAACAGTTCCGCCATGCGGCCCGGACGGCCCAGATGGCGGGCTTTGATGGGGTCCAGGTCCACTGTGCCCACAATTATCTGCTCTCCAGCTTCCTGAACCTCCGGTGGAACCACCGGGAGGATGCCTATGGCGGCAGCCTGGAGAATCGGTTCCGGTTGATCCGCCGGGTCCTGCTGGCTGTCCGGGATGCCTGTGGTCCCCGCTTTGCCCTCCTGGTCAAGGTGGACAACGACAGCTGTGATGACCTGCCTGCCCTGCTCCGGCTCTTCCAGTCCGCCGGCGTGGACGGCATCGAGCTCAGCGGCCTGGACATGGCCCGCCGGGACGGGCAGAAGACCCCCTTCTTCCTGGACCGCCTGCTGGCTGCCTGGGAAGGCCTCACCGTACCCATCTTCCCGGTGGGAGGCGTCTTTTCCCGCGCTGCGGCAGAAAAGGTGCTGGCCGCCGGTGCCCCCTTTGTCTCCCTCTCCAGGGCGCTGATCTGTCAGCCCGACTTCGTGGAGCGGATGGAAAAAGGCCAGACAGAGAGCCCCTGCCTGGCCTGCAACCACTGCTACAATGTGTACCGCCAGCGCCCGGTGCGCTGTGTGCTCCATACCGAAGTCATCCCCCAGCTGGAGGCGGTGTTCGGCCCCTACCCCACCTGACTTTCCCCGGGCCCGTTCCCCGGATCGGGAGCGGGCCCGCTCACACTTTTGCCCGCCGGTCCCCGCCCTTAAAAAAGAAAACAGAAAAAAATAGAAAAAAGGACTTGACTCCAGCGGAAAAGCTGGTATAATACATTTTGCTGTCACGGTCGACCGCAGACAGCGCCATGGAGAGATGGCTGAGCTGGTCGAAGGCGCACGATTGGAAATCGTGTAACGGCTAATACCCGTTCGAGGGTTCGAATCCCTCTCTCTCCGCCACGCCGGAGCAAAGTCCGCTTTGCTCCGGCGATTTTTTATCTTTCCAGGCGGGCGCTCCGCCGCCTCGCCCCACCCACTTCAGGAGGGATCTCTTATGGATCTGTGCGACATCCAGCAAATCAAGGCCTTGTTGTCCCGGCACGGCTTTCACTTCTCCAAGTCCATGGGGCAGAATTTTCTGGTGGAGGACTGGGTGCCCCGGGATATTGCGGAGGCATCCGGCGCCTCCCCTTCCTGCGGTGTGCTGGAGGTGGGCCCCGGCATCGGCCCCCTCACCCAGGAGCTCTCCCGGCGGGCCGGGCGAGTGGTCTCTGTGGAGCTGGACCGGTCCCTCCTCCCCATCCTGTCAGAGACCATGGCCGGCCGGGAAAATGTGGAGATCGTTCCAGGAGACATCCTGAAGACTGATCTGGCTGCCCTGACAGCGGAAAAGTTCCCCGGCCTTACGCCGCTGGCCTGTGCCAATCTTCCTTATAATATTACCTCCCCCGCCATCACCGCCCTGATCCAGGCGGGGGTCTTCGCCGCCATCACCGTCATGATTCAGCGAGAGGTGGCCCTGCGTATCTGCGCCCGGCCTGGGACACCGGATTACGGGGCCTTCTCCGTCTTCTGCCAGTACCACACCGCCCCGGAGCTGCTCTTCGAGGTCCCCCCCTCCTGCTTTATCCCCGCACCCAAGGTGACCTCCGCCGTCCTGCGGATGACGCCCCGGCCCGCCCCGGCCGAGGTGGATGACGAGGCCCACTTCTTTCGGGTGGTCCGGGCCGCCTTCGCCCAGCGCCGAAAGACCCTGGCCAACAGCCTCACCTCCTCCCTGTCCGGCCTGTACACGAAAGAGGACATCCAGGAGGCTATCCGGATCTGCGGCCTCGCCCCGGACGTCCGCGGGGAACGGCTTGGCATCCCGGAGTTCGCAGCCCTCTCGAAGGCCCTGCGGGCCCAGCCCCAATGAGCCCCTGCGTCCTATTTCTGAAACACAGTGTGCGCCAATAGAGACCGGGCCTTCCCAGACGGGAAGGCCCGGTCTCTATTGGGTTCACACCGCCCGCATCCGGTGGTCGGTGCCCACCGCAGCCGCGGCCGCGAGGATGGCGCCCCCCGCCCCTGCCATGATCCACCGCAGAGAGACCACATCGGCCAGGGGGCCAAAGATGGCCATGCCCAAAGGCAGGCACCCGGCGTACATGGTGCTGAGCAGTCCGAACACCCTGCCCTGCATGTCCGCCTCCGTGTGCTCCTGAAGCATGGTGGTGATTGCCGTCTGCACCACCGTCAGCGCTGTCCCGTACAGCGCCATCAGCCCCAGATAGGGGACAAAGTGCCGGGACAGCCCCATCCCTGCCGCCAGGACGCCAAAAGCCAGCAGGCCCGCCGTCAGGGTCCTCCCCCTGCGCCGGAAGCCGCCCCAGGTGCTCATCAGCACTCCTCCTGCTATCATCCCCGCAAAGCCGGCCAGCTCCACCGCTGTAAGATACCAATAGGTCTCCCCAAAGGTCCGCCGGACAAAGAGGCCCGCCAGATACCCCCCTGGCACGCAGAAAAAGGTGACCAGCCCGTATAGTACCAGCAGCCTCCCCGCCAGCCTGTGGGAGAAAGCACAGCTCACCCCGGCACGGATATCAGCCAGGAGGGGAGACCGCTCCCTAGTCCCTCTCTGTCCGGGCAGCGCCAGGCAGGACAGCAGACCCGTCCCCACGACCGCCGTCACCACATCGATCATCAGGGTGGTGCGCAGATCACTCACCGCGAATACCGCGCCTGCCGCCGCCGGGGCGGCGAAATTCACCAGCGACTGCATGGCGGCATTGAGGCCGTTGTACCGCATGAGCTGGTCCTCCGGGACCAGCTGGGGAATGGCCGCGTTCACCGCCGGGGCCTGGATGCCGGCCCCCAGGGAACGGAGGAGCGACATGACCAGCAGGCCGCCCAGCAGGGCCGGGCCCGACGGGATGTGGGGAAGCGCAGGGATCATAGCCAAGGTGGCGCAGGCAATCAGGACATCCGCTCCGATGATGAGTGCCTTTCTGTTGTACCGGTCCGCCCAAACACCGCCTAAAAAGGAGACCAGAAACTGTGGCAGATAGGAGCAGACAGAGAAGGCGGCCACCCACCCGCCGCTGGCGGTCTCCATAGCCGCGTACCAGACCAGGGCCATCTGCACCAGGGTGGAGCCGAACAGGGTGATGCACTGGCTGGTCAGAAAGAGCAGAGCCCTTTTTCGCCATCCGGAGGGCTGTCTGTTATCTGTCATCCCGCCCCTCCTCTCCCCGGGGAAGGAGCACCAGGCGCTGGGTGGGGTAGCCGAACTCCGTCAACAGCTCACGCTGGGCAAAGCCCAGTTCCAGCAGCAGGGCCCGGTGCCCCGTGTCCGCCCTGTCCCGTTCCCGGTAGGTGGTGGTGCTGATCTCCTGATCGGGCAGACAGGTCTCCGTCAGTACGTCCAGAAACAGCCGCTGGAGCCCCCGCCTCCGGTACTGGGGGTGCACCCCCAGAAACTCGATGCGTCCCGGCCCCGTGGAGAAGGCCAGAGCCCCCGCCAAGGTGTCACCCTCCCCCAGGACCAGGGCGTGTCCGGCGCGAATGCTCTCCCGCAGCTGCTCCAGATACGCCCCCTCGTCCATGGCGGGATAGCCGTCGATCACCAGACGCATCAGCTCCATCCAGGCAGGGATATCTCTCTCTTCTGCCAGCCGGATCTCCTCCTTTCTGAACGCTTCCCTGCCCCTCTCCATACGGAGGGTAAAGGGCAGCTGGAGGGGATAGAAGTTCCCAGCCGCCCGGTAGGCCGCAGGAGGCGCCTTGTACATGCTCTTAAACGCCTGGGAGAAGGACTGCTGGCTCTCGTATCCGCACTGCAGAGCGATCTGGCTGATGGGCCGTCGGGAAAAAGCCAGCAGCTTGGCCGCCTCAGTGAGCCGGCGGCGCTGCACATAGTCATGAAGCGTCATTCCCACCGTCTCTGTGAACATGCGGTGCAGGTGGTATTTGGAGTAGTGGACCGCCTCCGCCACCGTCTCCAGTTCCAGCCTGCCGCCCAGGCGGCTCTCGATATACCTGATGACGGTCTGTATCCCACGGACCGCTCTGTCTTCCATTGAAGCCCCTCCTCTCTGGATGGTATGATAACAGATTTCATGGAAAATGGCTTCCTCATTCTTGCGGTTTTAAAATTTTCCTCCAAAATGTAAGGGTGCAGCCTGACTTGTTTTGGCCCTGATGAGCTCCTGAAAAACTTGCCCTTGCCATTCTTCGGAAAATGGAGTATAATATTTTCACGAAATTTTCCAAGAAATTTTGTTGAAAATAGGAGGATTGCCCCATGGAAACTTATGGACTGGAACAGCTGGGCATTATCAGCCCCAGCGCTGTGTATCGGAACCTCTCCCCTGCCATTCTGGTGGAGAAGGCGCTGGCCCGGGGCGAGGGCAAGCTGAATTCCACGGGCGCCCTGTGCGTCAACACCGGGAAATATACCGGACGCTCTCCCAACGACAAGTTCATCGTGGACTCCGCCGGTGTCCATGACGAGATCGCCTGGGGCAAGGTCAACGTCCCCACCACCCAGGAGGTCTTTGACGCCTTGTATGAGAAAATGGTGGCCTATCTCCAGAACCGGGAGATCTTTATCTTTGACGGCTTTGCCGGTGCGGACCCCAAATACACCAAAGCTTTCCGGGTGATCAACGAGCTGGCCAGCCAGAACCTTTTCATCCACCAGCTTCTGCTGCGTCCCACGGAAGAGGCGCTTGCCAATTACAAGCCTGACTTCACCATCATCTGCGCCCCCGGCTTTAAGTGCATCCCTGAGCGGGACCATGTGAACTCGGAGGCCGCCATCATGATCGACTATGAGAAGAAGATGGTGCTCATCGCAGGCAGCCAGTACGCCGGTGAGATCAAGAAGTCGGTCTTCTCCGTCATGAACTACCTCATGCCCAAGGAGGGCGTCTTCCCCATGCACTGCTCCGCCAACATCGGTGAGGCCGGGGACTCCGCCATCTTCTTCGGCCTGTCCGGCACCGGCAAGACCACCCTGTCCGCCGATCCCAACCGCAAGCTCATTGGCGATGACGAGCACGGCTGGGCGGATGACTCTGTCTTTAATTTCGAGGGCGGCTGCTACGCCAAGTGCATTGACCTGACCGAGGAGCGGGAGCCCGAGATCTTCCGGGCCATCAAGTTCGGCGCCTTGGTGGAGAACGTCATCATGGACGAGGAGACCCGCGTCCCCGACTACTCCGACGGCAGCCTGACTGAGAACACCCGCGTGGGCTACCCCGTGGACTATATCCCCAATGCCGCCATCCCCGGCATCGGCGGCACCCCCAAAACGGTGATCTTCCTCACCGCCGACGCCTACGGCGTCATGCCCCCCATCTCCAAGCTGAACGAGAAGCAGGCCATGTACTACTTTGTCTCCGGCTTCACCAGCAAGCTGGCGGGCACCGAGCGGGGCATCACCTCCCCCGTGCCCACCTTCTCCACCTGCTTCGGCGCCCCGTTCATGCCTCTGGACCCCTCCGTCTATGCCGGGATGCTGGCTGAGAAGGTGGCCAAGTCCGGCGCCAACGTCTATCTGGTCAACACCGGCTGGTGCGGCAACAGCGGCAAGCGCATGAATCTGAAGTACACCCGCGCTATGGTCACCGCCGCCCTCAACGGCGAGCTGGAAAAAGCGGAGTTCGTCACCGACCCCTACTTCGGCGTTCAAGTGCCTACCTCCTGCCCCGGTGTGCCCGACGAGCAGATGATCCCCGCCAAGCAGTGGGGGGACGACACCGCCGGTTACGAGGCCAAGGCCAAGGAACTGGCCAAGTCCTTTGTGGAGAACTTCAAGAAGTACACCCATATGCCTGCCGATGTGGTGGCAGCCGGCCCCAAGGCCGAGTAAAGCTGGCAGAACTCTATGGGGCGCCGCATCTGCGGCGCCCTATTTCTATGAGGAGGTGGACCCATGAAGCGATATCAGATGTCAGAATCCCTGCCGGTGGGCCTCCTGCTGGCACTGGCGGGCGGGATCTTGGATTCCTATACCTATTTGAACCGGGGACAGGTATTCGCCACCGCTGAGACCGGGAACCTGGTCCTGCTGGGCATCCATTTGGCCCAGGGAGAGCTGGGCCGGGTCCTCTCCTGCCTCTTTCCCATTCTCGCCTTTGCCCTGGGCGTCCTGACCACCGAGGGGCTTCGCCGCCGCCTGAGCTCCGGCCGGGTCCACTGGAGGCAGCCCATCCTGGCGGCGGAGTGCCTGGTCATCCTGGTGGTCTCCTTCCTGCCCCAGGGAGATCTGGACGCCCTGGCCAATGTGCTCATCGCCTTTACCAGCGCCATCCAGATCGAGAGCTTCCGAAAATTTGCAGGCTGCGGATGCGCCACCACCATGTGCACCGGCAACCTGAGGAGCGGCACCGAGCACCTGTTCCGCTGGCTCCACCACCGTGAGGGGACCTCTGGCCGCAGCGCTCTGGTCTATTACGGGCTGATCCTCTCCTTCGTCACCGGCGCGGTCCTCAGCGGACTGCTCACCCCCCTCTTTGGGACGCGGACGGTCCTGGCCGCCTGCCTGCCCCTCCTGCTCTCTCTGGCGCTGATGTTCCGGCTGCCGGACCCCACATAGCCAAATGGGAAAGTGGGCCGCACCCCGCAGGGGGCGCGGCCCACTCCATTACTCTGCCGCCGGAACGCGGGACAGCACCGCGTCCCGCAGGAAGCGGGCGCAGCCGGGAACGCTTTTGTCATAATAGGCCGTAAAGCGTTCATCCTGTACATACAGCTCCGCCAGTCCTCGGTGCCTGGCCGGATCGTAGGGGCTGCTGCCAAAGGACAGCCACGCCCGGTGCAGCTCCGCCAGCGCTCTGCCGGCCTCCCCTGCCGGGTCCGCGCCGGAGCGGACGGCCTCCTCCAGCTTCCTCTGGATGGCTTCACCGGTGTCCTTCCAGCTCTGATACCGCTCAGGAGTCAGGTCCAAAATGTCCCGGTTGGCCCGCTCCGCCTCCTCGTCTCCGTACTTCTCCCGGATCTCCGCCCCGTAGCGCGCCTCGTTTTCCTCCACGGCGCGCCGCTTGAACGCCTCAAACTTTGCCTCGTCGCTCATAAACTCATTCCTTTCTTCTGACAGGATCGTCCGCTTTACAGTATGGATCAATTCCTGGATACGCCCCTCTTCCTTTTCCAAGGCGGCCAGATGGCCCCGGAGCGCGTCCAGCCGGTCAAAGGATGGATCATCCAGAATGGCTCCGATCCGGGCCAGTTCCACCCCGAGGGCCCGGTAAAACAGGATCTGCTGGAGCCGGTCTACCTCCGCCCCGCCGTAATATCGGTATCCATTCTCGCCGATGCGGCTGGGCGTGAGCAGACCGATCCGGTGGTACCAGCGCAGGGTGCGGGTGGTCACCCCGGCCAGTTCCGCCAGCTTCTGAATGGTGTATTCCATAGGCGTCCCTCCTTTGACTGAGTCCATTCTACCCGTTTACGCTGCGTCAATGTCAAGTCTGTTTTTTTATTTTTTCTGCGGTCACGCCCTGTGGTCTTTTTCCCCGGTTTTCGGCAAGGCTGCGGGCGCGAACCCTGTCCACAACTGCAGTGCCCTCTGCCTTGGCAGAGGGCACTGGTCTTTTATATCTTAGCCGCTTTACTGGTCCTGTCCTTCCTTTCTGCTCTCCTTCCGTTTTTTACGCAGTATGCTCCGCCCGATCACCACGCCGGCCGCCGCGATCACGGCCAGCACGACCAGGCCGAACACATGGTAGGAGATCCAGATCAGCATGCCCTGGAAGCCATCCACCAGCCCCTCCAGGCTGGCGGAGAAGCCGGCCGCCATTTTGGCTCCCAGCGAGGAGGTCTCTCCCGGCTCCTCCGTAACCTTCGTCACCTCCTGAAGGGTCAGGTCGATGGTGGAGAAGCTCACAAGGCTGTCATACTGATTCATGGTGGAGCTGTACTGTTCGATCTCATACTCCACGTCGCTCAGGGCGCTCTCCAGGGAGATGATGTCCTCCATCACCTCTGCTTCCGCCAGAAGGGCCTGGAGCCGCTCCTGCTTGGTGCGCAGGGTCTTCAGACGGGCCTCGGTGTCATAGTACTGGGTGCTGATGTTCTCTGTGCTCTCTGTCTTACTGGCCAGGTAGCCCAGCTCCCCTGCATTCTGCAAAAAGCCGGTGTAGGCATCCTCCGGCACACGGATGACATAGGAGCCATACCGGTTTGCGTTCACGTTCCGATAGCTCCCGCCCTCCACCGCGGCGCTCTCGAAATAGCCCCCCGCCTGATTCACCATCTCGTTCAGCTGCTGAGCCGCCTGGTCGAACTCGGTGGTCTCCACATACAGCTCCGCCCGGCGGACCAGCTTGGCGTCCGGGTCCTGGTAGACCGGGCTCTCCTGAGGGGACTGGCTTGGGCTCTCCACCTCATAGATCCCGCCAAATTCCGCGGTCTCCCCGCCGGCAGCCCCCGGCGTGCTGGAGGCAGTCTGATCCGCCGGCGCCCCATTCCCGCCGCCGCTTCCGCAGGCGGGCAGCAGCAGGACCAGGGCCAGCATCAGGGGAAAAAGCGCGCGTTTCATGGTTCGCTTCATGGTATCGCTCCTCCTTTTCATCGTTTCCGCAAGGCAAAGATCAGGTCTCTCTGTCCGATTAGACGCCTCCACCTGGAAAAAGTTCCGCACCTCCGCCCCCTTTTTTTCATAGAATGGGAAAAAATCAGGAGGTAATCGTATGCCTATCATCTATCTCTCCCCCTCCACACAGGAGTGGAACTACTACGTCAACGGCGGGACCGAGGAGGAATACATGAATCTCCTGGCGGACAAGATGGTCCCCTATCTGGACGCCTCCGGCATCCGGTATGACCGGAACACCCCCAGTATGACGGCGGCCGACTCCATCGCCGCCTCCAACGCGGGAAACTTTGACCTCCACCTGGCCCTCCACTCCAACGCCGCCCCTGAGGGACAGTACGGCACTTCCAGAGGTTCCATTGCTTTCTATTACCCCGGCAGCATCCAGGGCAAGTGGGCCGCCGACATCATCGCCAACAATCTGCGCTCCATCTACCCCCTGCCGGACAAGGTCCGGGCGGTATCCACCACAACGCTGGGCGAAGTGCGGAAGGTCCGGGCCCCTGCCGTCCTCCTGGAGCTGGCCTTCCACGACAACCCGGACGACGCCGCCTGGATCAAAAACAACCTGGATGAGATCGCCCGCAACCTGGTCCTCTCGGTCACTGAGTTCTTCGGACTGCCCTTCCTGACTCCGATCCCCGCCCGCTCCGGCATGGTGGACGTGAACTGGGGCTCCCTTAATATCCGCAGCCGCCCCTCCCTGGACGCCCCCGTTCTGGCCCAGGCCCCGGACGGTGCGCTCCTCACCATCATCAACCAATGGCAGGACTGGTATCTGGTCAACTATAACGGCACCATTGGCTACGCCAAAGACAGCTTCGTGACGCTGAACTGATGCAAGGAGGTTTCTATGGATATCCATGTTGTCAAACCGGGCGATACCCTGTACTCCATCGCCCTTTCCCACGGCGTGCCCATGTCCCGTCTGCTGGAGGACAATCAGCTTCCTGACCCCTCCCGGCTGGTGGTGGGACAGACCATCGTGATCCAGTACCCGGAGCGCACCTATGTGGTCCGCTCCGGCGATACGCTCTTCTCCATCGCTCAGGCCAACGGCCTGACTGTCAAGACCCTGCTCCGCAACAACCCCTCTCTGGCGGGGGAGGACCGCATCTTTCCAGGGCAGGAGCTGGTCCTCGCCTACCGCCAGGAGAAACAGGGGACCCTCACCGTCAACGGATACGCCTACCCCCACATCGACCGCGCCCTGCTCCAGCGCACCCTCCCCTATCTCAGCGGCCTGCTCCCCTTCTCCTACGAGGCCACCGCCCTGGGGGAGCTCACCCCGCTGGACGACGTGGCCCTGGTGGATGCGGCCAAACAGATGGGGGTGGTCCCCATCATGAACATCACCAACCTGACACCGGACGGCATGTTCTCGCCGGAACTGGCCCATATCATCCTCTCCGATCCCGCCATCCAGGAGAAACTGGCCGCCAACGTGATGGAGGTCATCCGTGCCCGCAGCTATCAGGGGCTGGACGTGGACTTTGAATCCATCTACGCCGAGGATGCCCAGTCTTATGTGTCCTTCATCTCCCGCCTGCGGGAGCTTGCCGCGCCCATGGGCATCCCGGTCCTTGTGGCTGTAGCCCCCAAGTCCTACGCCAACCAGCCGGGTCTGCTCTATGAGGGGATGGACTACGCCGGGCTGGGCCGGGCTGCCGATTTGATATTCCTCATGACCTATGAGTGGGGCTACTCCTACGGTCCCCCTATGGCCATCTCCCCCATCCGCAGCATGCGCACCGTGATCGAGTACGCCCTGAAGGAGATCCCAGCAGAGAAGCTCCTGCTGGGCATCCCGAATTATGGCTATGACTGGCAGATCCCCTACTCCCAGTCCAGAAAGGCGGTCTCCATCTCCAACCAGTACGCCGTCTCCCTGGCCGCCCGCTACTATGCTGCCATCCGGTTCGACGAGTCGGTCCAGGCCCCCTGGTTCCGGTACGTGGACGAGCGGGGGCAGGAGCACGAGGTCTGGTTCGAGGATGCCCGCAGCATCAGGGCCAAGCTGAGTCTGGTCCCGGAATACGGCCTGCGTGGGGTGGGGTACTGGAACCTGATGCGTCCCTTCCCCCAGAACTGGGTGATCCTCAACGCCCTATATCACATTCGGGAAGGGCTGTAACATTTTTCTCTCCGCCGCTGGATTTTTGTCCTCCTTTGTAGTAAAATGAGGTATCATTTGTGCAAAGGAGGACATTTTCATGTCTGTTGAAATTGGCCTGAAGGGCCGCGCGGAGGAGACGGTGACCGACGCGAATACCGCTCAGGCCGCCTGCTCTGGCGCTCTGCCCGTCTACGGTACGCCCTTTATGACCGCTCTGATGGAAAAGGCGGCCTGGACCTCCATCGCCCCCCACCTGGCGCCGGGCGAAAGCACGGTGGGCACTGCCATGAACATCACCCACATCTCCGCCTCCCCCGTAGGCATCCGGGTCTGGGCGGAGAGCGAGGTCACCCTGGTGGACGGCAAGCGCATCGAGCTGAAGGTGGCCGCCTATGACCAGGCGGGCAAGATCGGTGAGGGCACCCACCAGCGCTTTATCGTCACGGATGACCGCTTTCTGGCCAAGGCGGCCCGGAAACTGGAGGGCTGAGCGGCATGTCCATTGAAAAAGTCCGGCAATATTTCCAGCCTTTAGGCCGTGAGCAGGATATCCTGGAATTTGAGACCTCCAGCGCCACGGTGGAGCTGGCCGCCCAAGCCGCCGGCGTCATCCCAGCCCGGATCGCCAAGACCCTCTCCTTCCTGGTGGACGAGGGCTGTGTGCTGATTGTGACCGCAGGGGACGCCAAAATCGACAATTCCAAGTTCAAATCCATGTTCCACACCAAGGCAAAGATGCTCAGTCCTGAGCAGGTATATTCCTTTACTGGCCATGCGGTGGGCGGCGTCTGCCCTTTTGCCAACCCGGATGGGGTGCGTACCTACCTGGATGTGTCCCTCCAGCGCTTCGAGACTGTCTTCCCCGCGGCGGGCAGCAGCAACTCCGCGATCCAGCTCACCTGTGACGAGCTGGCGGAGTACTCCCACAGCCTGGGATGGATCGACGTGTGCAAGGGCTGGCAGGAGACCCCCTGACCCTGTTTTCCCATCAGAAAGGAGCGCTCTGTTTCCATGGAGACAAAAGACTGTATCCTGACCCGCCGCAGCGTGCGGAAATTTACAGACCGGAAGGTGGAGCACCGGCTTGTGGAGCAGATCATCTCGCTGGCCGCCTATGCCCCCTCCTGGAAGAACACCCAGATCAGCCGGTATATTGCCATTGAGGACCCCAAGGTCCTGGAGGAGATCTGCCGCACTTACGCCCCCTTCAACGCCCGGATCATCGGCAACTGCCCCCTGCTCATTGCCCAGACCTTTGTGAAAGGCCGCTCCGGCTTCGAGCGGGACGGTTCCTTCTCCACTGACCGGGAGGCGGGCTGGCAGTACTACGACTGCGGCATTGCCTGCCAGACCCTATGCCTGGCCGCCCACGACCTGGGGCTGGGCACCGTGGTCATGGGCGTCTTTGACCGGAAAGGCCTGGAGGCGTATCTCCAGATTCCGGAGGATCAGGAGCTGATGGCCCTGATCGCCCTCGGCTATCCCGATGAGTCCCCCGCCGCTCCCAGGCGCAAGGAGACCTCCCTCCTTCTCAGCTATCGATGAACAAAATGGAAAAGAGGACCTGTCTGTGAGACAGGTCCTCTCTTTCTCTGTTCAGCGGCGCGCTCAATTCCGGGACTTGCCCAAAAAGCGCAGCAGGTACAAAAACAGGTTGATGAAATCCAGGTACAACTGAAGGGCGGAGAAAATAGACGCCTTCTCCAGCATGTCGGGGTAGCCCGCATAGTAGTTGTAGTAGGCTTTGATCTTCTGGGTATCATAGGCAGTATAGCCCAGGAAGATGGCGATGCCCGCCAGGCAGAAGATCCGGTCCAGGGCGGTAAAGCCGGGGATAAACAGGCTGACCAGCGCGAATACGAACAGGAACACCAGTCCAGTGAAAAGGATGGGGCGCAGCCGGGTCAGGTCTGCCTTGGTAAAATAGCCGTAGGCAGCCAGCACCGCGAAATAAGCCGCAGTGGCCAGGAATACGAAAATCAGGCTCCCAAACTCAAAGATATACAGGTACATGGACATGGTGAAGCCGAACAGCGCGGAAAAGGCGATAAAAATCCCTCTGGCTGTCCCCACTGACATCTTTTCAATGCGGGAGACCATCGTGATGGACAGTACGATGGTGGCGATCAGTACGATCAGATGGATATAAGGCACATAGGCCAGGGCGTAGAGTGTGGCATTGGTGACCCAGCCCAGCAGAGCGATCCCGAAGGTGACTAGAAGCCCCAGCACCATCCATAAAAATGTCTTGGCCGTATATTGCCCGATGCTCTCCATCCGGCTGGACTGCCCATAGTCCCGGTCAAACTCATAGGGGTCAAAGCTCATAAAAACAGCTCCTTTCTTTCTGATCGGTCAGGTGTTGTGATCGGCAACATGAAACTGCTTCAGATTCCCGATCTTGTGACTGCGGCGGTCCAGCTCCTCCAGCACAGCTTCCAGAGGGATGTTCTGCTGGGCCATCATCACGGTGAGATGGTAGATCAGGTCTGAGATCTCCCCCACCGTCTCCTCCTGCCGCCCATTCTTGGCGGCGATGATGGTCTCTGCACATTCCTCTCCCACTTTTTTCAGAATCTTATCCAGCCCCTTGTCAAAGAGGTAGCAGGTATAAGACCCCTCCTGGGGGCTGGTCTTCCGGTCCTGGACCACCTGATACAACTGCTTCCATACGTCGTTCACAGACATTCTCCTATCCGCTCCCCAAAACGGGGAGTCAACTCCCCAGCGGAACTATGGGTATCATAACATAATCTCCTGAAAAAAGCAACTGTCTCGTCCTGTGTGACAGGTAGGGCCGTCGGGCAGGCAAAAGTAGAGCAGGGTGTCGGTATCGCAGTCGGTAAAGATCTGCTCCACATGGAGGAAGTGGCCGGAGGTCTCCCCCTTGTTCCATAGTTTGCCCCGGCTCCGGCTCCAAAACCAGGCAGTCTTTGTCTGGAGCGTCCGCTCCACTGCCTCCCGATTCGTAAAGCCCAGCATCAGCACGTCCTTGGTCCGGGCATGCTGGATGATCACTGGGATCAGCTCTGATTTTTGAAACAGCTGGTCCAAATCAAACATATCTATCCTCATTTCTCCCAGGGTGGTTTTTTTACCTGGTACTCCCACGGGTCCTTTCCAGGCTGAAAAGCGGACTTCTGCTGCCTCCGGCCGCCGTCCGGGACAGACGGCTGGCCCTCTGGCTTGCCCTGCTCCCCCTTCTTTCGGGAGAACAGCAGCTCTCCGCCCACGTCCAGCACCAGCTCCAGCAGATCGTCCAGCATGGCATCCGCTCCTCTCAGCGCACCGGGATCTTCCGCTTCCGCAGATACTCCTTCACCTGGGGCACTGTCAGCTCCCCGAAGTGGAACAGGGAGGCGGCCAGAGCCGCATCACAGTCTGTCTCTGCGAAGACCTGGGCAAAGTGCTCCAGGCTGCCGCAACCTCCGGAGGCGATGACAGGGATGGAGACCGCCTGGGTCACGGCCCGGGTCATCTCCAGATCAAAGCCCGCCTTGGTGCCGTCTGCGTCCATGGAGGTGAGCAGGATCTCCCCCGCTCCCAGCGCCTCGCCCCTCCGGGCCCACTCTACGGCGTCCAGGCCGGTGGGGGTGCGCCCTCCGGCCACCACCACCTCATAGCTGCCCTCCGGCCGCCGCCGGGCATCGATGGCCAGCACCACGCACTGGGAGCCGAATCGCTCCGCCGCCCGGGAGATCAGCCCCGGGTCCTTCACCGCGGCGGAATTCACGGAGATCTTGTCCGCACCCGCCCGGAGGAGCTGCCGGAAGTCCTCCAGGGTGCGGATGCCGCCGCCCACGGTCAGGGGGACGAACACCTGCTCCGCAGTCCGCTCCACCACGTCCGCCACTGTGGCCCGGCCGTCGCTGGTAGCGGTGATGTCCAGAAAGACGATCTCGTCCGCCCCCTGGTCCGAGTAGAACCGGGCCAGCTCCACCGGGTCCCCGGCGTCCCGGATATTCACAAAGTTGACTCCCTTGACCACACGCCCGTCCCGGACGTCCAGACAGGGGATGATGCGCTTTGCCAGCATACGATCACCTCAATCCTGACGGCCGGCGTCCCGCACTGCCTGGGCCAGATCCACCGTCCCCGCGTAGTACGCCTTTCCCACGATGGCCCCGTACAGCCCCATGCGGGCCAGACGGCGGATATCCTCATTGGACGATACGCCGCCGGACGCCACAATATTCCCGGTGTACACCTGTTTCAGGGCCTCCAGCCGGGCAAAGGAGGGACCGGAGAGGGCGCCGTCCGTCTCAATATCTGTAAAGATAATATTCTTTACGCCAACTTCCATCATAGACTTTGTAAACTCCAAGTAGTCCAATCCAGAGTCCTCCACCCAGCCCGCGGTCCTGACTCTGCCGTCCTGGGTGTCGATCCCCACCGCGACGCGCTCCCCATAGCGCTCCGCCGCAGCGCGGACAAAATCAGGGTCGCTCACCGCAGCCGAGCCAATAACGGCCCGCCCCACCCCGGCCTGGAACACCGCCTCCAAGTCCTCCATGCACCGGATGCCGCCCCCCAGCTCCACCTGGAGACCGGAGCGGGCGGTGACCTCCGCCACGATCCCGCCGTTGATTCGGGTGCCTCCCCTGGCTCCGTCCAGGTCCACCATATGGATCCAGCGGGCACCGGCCTCGGAAAAGGCACGGGCGGTCTCCAGTGGGTCCTGGGCAACCTGGTGGACCGTGTTGAAATCACCCTTGTAAAGGCGAACTACTTTTCCGTCTTTTAAGTCAATGGCGGGCAGAATATACATGGCTCTGTCGCTCCCTTTCTGTTCAGATCCTGCCGGTCCTCAGCAGTTCAGCCCTGCGAAATTGCGCAGGATGGTCAGCCCCACCTCGCCGCTCTTCTCCGGGTGGAACTGGGTCCCGTAGAAGTTCCCGCTGGACACCGCCGCTGTCACCGCCGGCCCGTAATCGGTGACAGCGATCACCTGGGCGGGATCGGTGTCTTGGGCGCTGAAGGAGTGGACGAAGTAGACATACGCCCCCTCGTCCAGCCCCCGGAACAGGGGCGAGTGGTGAAAAAACCGCAGGCTGTTCCATCCAATGTGGGGCAGCTTGCTTTGGGTGGGTATCCGGTCCACTGTGCCGCGGATCACCCCCAGACCGGGACAGGGGCGCACCTCCCGCCCCTGCTCCAGCAGCAGCTGCATCCCCAGGCAGATGCCCAGCACCGGCTTCTTCTGACCCTGGGCCAGCACATGCTGGTCCAGCCCTCCGCTCCGCAGCCGGTCCGCCGCGTCCGGGAAGGCCCCCACTCCAGGCAGGATAATGGCGTCAGCCCGTTCCAGCTCCGCCAGGTCGGCGGTGATGCAGCTGCTGCAGCCGAGATAGCTCAGGGCGTTGGCCACACTCTTCAGATTGCCCACCCCGTAGTCCACGATGGCAACTGTGCCCATCACAGCACCCCCTTGGTGGAAGTGACGCCGGTACCGGTGATTTGAACGGCCTCCTTCACCGCCGCTCCCAGGGACTTGAAGAGGGCCTCTGTGATGTGGTGGGCATTTTTTCCATAAAGGCACTTCATATGCAGAGTGAGGCCGCTGTTCACTGCAAGGGCCCGCAGAAACTCTTCGGTGAGGCAGGGATCATAAGTCCCGATCATAGGCTGAGGCATATCAGCGTCAAAGACCAGGAAGGGCCGGTTAGAAAAGTCCAGAACCGTGAAGCACAGGGCCTCGTCCATTGGGATACAGGCGGAGGCGAAGCGGCGGAGCCCCTTCCGATCCCCCAGGGCCCGGTTCAGAGCCTGGCCAAGGACGATGCCCGTGTCCTCCACCGTGTGGTGGCCGTCTACCTCCAGATCTCCCTCGGCCTCTATTTTCAGCCCCAGTCCGCCGTAAAAAGCGAAGGCTGTGAGCATGTGGTCAAAAAAGCCTATGCCGGTGGATATGCGGATCTCGCCGCCTTCCAGGCACAGGTCCACGCTGATCCGGGTCTCCTTGGTCCTGCGCTGGATGACATAGGCCCGGCAAGGGCTCTCCTCCGCCTCATATACTGGGATTTCCATTATTTTTCCTCCTCTTCCCGCCCCCCGTCGGGAGCATTGTCCTCCAAAAACGGGGTGTACATCATCATCGCGTGGTTCTCCACCACCAGCCGGTCCTCCAGCAGCTCTCCCTCCAGATCAAAGACCTGGAGATACAGCTCATTGTGGCGGCTGCATCCGCCCCACCACTCATGGCGCATCTCATGATGACGCTCCACGATCTGATACCGGAACTGGGGCGGCCGGTCGGAGCGCCACTCCCCCTCCAGGTCCGTCTCTCCCACCCGGAGGCACAGCTGGAAGGGCCGGTCCGTGGGATTATAGATCATCAGGTCTCCGTAGGGATAGAAGCAGGTGGCTCCGCTCCCAAAAGGCTGGGTCCGGTTGGAGTCGGGAAAGACGTCGTAGCCATGTCGGTGACGCTCCTTCACCTCCAGCGGGGTGTGCAGGGTCATCCAAAAGATGAGATTGGACAGCTGACACAACCCCCCGCCGCATCCGTACTGCACGGTCCCGTTTTTCAGCAGCACGCCATCCAGATACCCCTTCCGGTAGGTGGGGCGGCCGATAAGCTTCCAATAGCTCAGCGTCTCCCCCGGCTGGACCACGATCCCGTCCAGCCGGGCCACCGCCAGCTTCAAATTGGTGATCTTATTGTGCTGATACTGCATCTCCACATCCTTCAGCTTTCGGAGCAGAGGGGTGTGGTGGGCCATATGGACGCAGGGCAGCCTGTCCTTCTGCCGCTGGGAGGCGAACCGATACTTGCCGGACATCCACAGCAGGTACCGCCGCGCCGAGTAGTAGGCGGTCCCCAGGCACAGGCGCAGGGCGGAGCGGTGCTTGGACCGCAGGCCGTGGGGATCTGCCCGCTTGGACATTCTCATCCCGATCTCCTTTCCCGTTCCCCCTCCGGGGGCCGTCAGCCGTCCATCCGCACCCGGATGGAGTTGGCGTGGGCAGTCAGATGCTCGGTCTCTGCCAGTGTGATAATCTCCCCGGCAATGGGCGCCAGGGCGGCTCGGTCGAATTCCAGCACGCTCATGGTCTTCAAAAAGCTGTCCACGCTCAGGGGCGAGAAGAAGCGGGCGGTGCCGCTGGTGGGCAGCACATGGTCCGGGCCGGCCAGATAGTCCCCCAGGGGTTCCGGCGTATAGGCCCCCAGGAAGACCGCTCCGGCGTTCTTCACCAGAGGCAGCAGGGCCCTGGGCTCCTCCGTCATGATCTCAAGGTGCTCCGGGGCGATCTCGTTTGCCAGCTCCACACAGCGCTCCAGGCTGTCACAGACGATGGCGCACCCGAAGTCCCGCAGGGATTCCTCCATGATCTCCGAGCGCTCCAGATACCCGGTCTGCCGGACCACCTCCCGGTCCACCGCCTGGGCCAGCTCCCAGCTGTCGGTGAGCAGCACGGCTGAGGCCAGCCGGTCGTGCTCCGCCTGGCTGAGCAGGTCCGCGGCCACGTACTTCGGGTCCGCCGGCCTGTCGGCAATGACCAGCACCTCCGAGGGGCCGGCCACCATGTCGATGTCCAGACTGCCGTAGGCCAGGCGTTTGGCGGCGGCCACATAGGCGTTGCCAGGCCCCACCAGTTTGTCCACCCGGGGGATGAAGCCCGCCCCGTAGGTCAGAGCGGCCACCGCCTGGGCGCCGCCCACTGCAATGCACCGGTCCACGCCGGCGATGCGGGCCGCCGCCAGCACGGCGGCGTTCAGATTCTCGGTGGGCGGTGTCACCATGACGATCTCCTCCACCCCCGCCACCTTGGCGGGGACGGCGTTCATCAGCACGCTGCTGGGATAGGCGGCGGTCCCGCCTGGGACGTAGATGCCCACCCGGCTCAGCCCCCGGACGATCCGGCCCACCCGGCCTCCGTCCGGTGAGGTCCACTCCATGGTCCGGGAGAGCAGCTTCTCGTTGTAGTCCCGGATATTGGCCGCGGCGTGCTCCAGGGCGGCGATCAGCTCCGCCGGACAGCTGCGGTAGGCCTCCTCCAGCTGCGCCCTGGTGAGCTCATAGGGCTCCCTATGGTCAAACTGCCGGGAGTAGTCCCGGACAGCCGAAAGGCCATTTCCCTTTACATTCTGCATGACTGCTGAGACAGCCAGCTCGATATCTGCGTTTTTCTGTGCGGCGCGGGCGCGCATGGCCTCCAGCTGCCGCACCTCGGAAGTGCCATCCGCTTTGATGATGGAAATCATATGTCTCTCTCCAATTCCGCCTCACAGCGGTCGATAAAATCGTTGATCTGGCTCTTGTGCAGCTTCATGCTGGCGGTGTTGACGATCAGCCGTGCGGACACCGGGGCCACTGTCTCGATGGGCACCAGGCCGTTGGCCTTCAGGGTAGCCCCGGTCTCCACGATATCCACAATGGCATCCGTCAGAGAGAGGATGGGGGCCAGCTCCACGCTGCCCTCGATCTTGATGATGTCCACATCCATCCCCTTCTCCGCGAAAAAGGCCCGGGTCACCGCCGGATACTTGGAAGCCACTCGCCGGGTCTTATAGGTCCCATAGAAGTCGGTCCCCTCCTTCACTGCCAGAGCGAAGCGGCAGCGGCCGAAGCCCAGGTCCAGCACCTCATAGAAGGCGCCCCCCTTCTCCAGGATGGTATCCTTGCCCACCACCCCCAGGTCACATACCCCGTGCTCCACATAGGTGATGACGTCGGGCGCCTTGGCCAGCACAGCGTCCAGGGGATAGTTGGGGATGGCGTGGACCAGCCGCCGCCCCGGGTCCCGGACGGGGGTGCAGTCCAGCCCCATCCTCTCAAACAGCTCCACCGACTTGTCCTGGAGCCGCCCCTTGGTCAGGGCGATACGCAGACGGCCGCTCATACCTTCACCACCCTTTCTCCGGTCACATCAAAGACCAGCACAGTCTTGGCGCCCTTCTCCCTGGCCAGGCTGCAGCTGGATTCCAGCGTGCGGCAGGGGGAGAGCTCACAGGTCCCCGCCGGCCGGCTGTCCACCGCCTCCAGCGCCTTGGCCAAGTAGCCGGGGGCGTAGTGGACCACAGTGTCCAGCGCGGATGGGGCAGCCTCGGGCAGGGTGCGGGCCATAGCGTCCACATCTACGGCAAAGCCGGTGGCCTGGGCCTCCCGGCCGAATACCCCCACCAGCGAGTCGTAGCGTCCGCCAGACAGCACCGCATCCCCTGCTCCCTCCACATAGCCCCGGAAGACCACGCCAGTATAGTAGTCGATCTGGTGGACCATCCCCAGGTCAAAGCGGACCAGCGCGCCGTATCCCGCCGCGGACAGTTCCCCGTACAGGGCTCGGAGGTACTCCACCGCCTCCGTCTCCCCGGCCAGCGCCTCCGCCTCATCCAGCACCTCCGGCCCGCCGAACAGCCGGGAGAGGCGCAGCAGGGCCGCGCTGGCGGGGTTCTCCCGGAAGGGGGCGAGCATATCCCGCAGGGCGGCGAAGTTTTTGCCCTCGATCAGGGCCCGCATCCGCTCCATCTCCCCCTCCTCCAGCTCCATCCGGGCGGCCACATCCCGGAAGAAGCCGGCGTGGCCCAGCTCCACATGGAACCGTGAGGCCCCGCACACCCGCAGGGCGTCCACTGCTGTGGCCACCATCTCCAGATCCGCTTTCATCCCGGCGGCTCCGATCAGCTCCACCCCGCACTGGGGGAGCTCCCGGTTCCCGCCGCTGTGGGCCGGCCCGGCCCGGTACACGGTCTGGTCGTAGTACAGCCGCTGGGGCAGGGGCAGGGCCCGAAGCTTTGTGGCCGCCACCCGGGCGATGGGGGTGGTGGAATCCGGCCGCATGACGCAGAGCTTCCCACTTTGGTCGAACACCTGTACCATTTGTTCCTGGGGGATGGCACTGCCCGAGCGGGCAAACAGGTCGTAAAACTCCGTCTCCGGGGTGGACACCTCCCGATAGCCCCGCTGGCGGAAGAGACGGATCAGCCGCTCCTGCACCTGTCGGCGGCCCATGCACTCGGCAAACAGACGGTCGCGGGTGCCCTCCGGGGTATTGACAGTCAATTTCATGATCTGGCTCCTTGTCAACCGCGGGACAGCGCGCTGTCTCCGCTTTCATTCTTTACTACGCTAATATACTACTATAAGAAAGTGCTGTCAAGAAAAATCTTGCACCCCGGAAAAAGCGGCGCGGAGCAGGACCCGTTCCGGTCCTGCTCCGCGCAAAGCAAATTGGGGTCACAGCACGAGAGAGGGGGCGGTGTAGACCCGGGCGGCCATCTCGCTGTTGAGCATATACAGCCCCTTGGCGTCCTCGCCGTAGAGCTTCATCTTTTTGATCAGGTCCTCGGCGTTCTTCTCCTCCTCACCCTGCTCCTTGACGAACCAGTCCAGGAACTGCATCGTCCGAAAATCCTTGGCGCTGTAAGCGGCTTCATACAGCGTGTGGATCAGGCCGGTGACATACCGCTCGTGCTCCAGCCCCAGCTCCAGCACCCGCAGGCGGCTGGTCAGCTCCCTGTCGGGCTTGGCGATGGCCTCCAGCGTCACCTTTCCGCCGTTGTTCTGGAGATACTGCACCATCAGCATGGCGTGATCCCGCTCTTCCTGCGCCTGGATCTTGTACCAGTTGGCAAAGCCATCCAGGCCCTCCTCCTCATAGTAGATGGAGAAATCCAGGTACAGATAGGCGGAATAAAACTCCTTGTTGACCTGCTCGTTGAGCAGCTGCGCGACCTTTGCGTCCAGCATAAAAAACAACTCCTTTTTCTTTTTTCTGAAACTCTTTCTGAGTCAAGATCCTCCCCCTCTGTTCCCCGCTCTGGTGCGGGACAGACAGACGGATCAGGACCCCGACCTCTCCACGATCTGCCTCTATCCTAACACAGAACCGGGCATCCGGCAACCTCGATCCCATCTACTCCCTTTTACCTTTTGGGCTGATGTGTTCCAACTCCGTCGATTTCACTATGCGTTGATTAAGGCATAAAAATATGTTAAAGTAAATAAAAAGATAAATCTGAAGTTGTGGAGGTAAGAACAATGAAAAAATACGAATATAAGGTTACAACAATAGCGACAACTATACCTATAACGACAAAAGGATATGAAAAAATAATACAAGAATTTGAAACAAAATTGAACGAACTTGGAAGTGAAGGCTGGGAATTTGTTCAGCGAGTGGATAGTCTTTTTTTCTTCAAGAGAGAACTTGAGTAAATTAGAATTTGTCAACTGTTCCTGCCAAGGATTGCCCCATCGTTGAAATGACGATGGGGCAATATTTATATACTAAATCAGTCCAAAGGGTAATAGGGATCCCATCCATCTGTGCAGACCGTTCCATCGGTCACCCCAGCATGGCGAACAGGTCCAGCTGGCTGGTGGCCGGCATATCTCCGAAAGCCCCCGCCTCCGTCAGCTTGTCGATGTGGGTCTTGGAGACCTTGGGGCAGGCAGCGGAGACCTCCTCCACAGAGATGAACCTCCGTCCCTTAGCCTGCTCCGCCAGAGACAGGGCCGCCGTTTCCCCCAGCCCCGCCACCGAGATGAAGGGCGGGATCAGCGCCTTGTGTTCCTCGTCCACCCGGAAGTGGAGGGCGTCCGACAGGTACAGGTCCATCCTTCGGAAGGTGAATCCACGCAGATAGAACTCATAGCACACCTCCAGGGTGGTAAGCATGTCCTGCTCCACCGCGGAGGCGTCCTTGTCCTTGGCGATGATCTCCCTCATCTTCTTCTGGCACACATCCATCCCCTGGCACATGAACTCCTGGTCAAATGCCTTGGCCCGGATGGAGAAGTAGGCGGCGTAAAAGGCCAGAGGCCGGTGGACCTTGAACCAGGCGATGCGGAAGGCCATCATCACATAGGCCACCGCATGGGCCTTGGGGAACAGATAGGCGATCTTCTTGCAGGAGCCGATGTACCAGTCAGGCACCCCGTGCTCCTTCATCTCCTCCTCCGCCCCCTCCGGCAGGCCGCGGCCCTTCCGCACCGCCTCCATGATCTTGAAGGAGCGCTTGGGGTCCATCCCCTTGGAGATCAGGAACAGCATGATGTCGTCCCGGCAACCGATGGCCTCGCTGACCTTGGCGGTGCCCGAGGTGATCAGGTCCTTGGCGTTGCCCAGCCACACGTCGGTTCCGTGGGAGAAGCCGGACAGGCGGACCAGGATATCGAACTGGTTGGGCTGGGTGTCCTCCAGCATCCCCCGGACGAAGGAGGTGCCGAACTCCGGGATGGCAGTGCCGCCGGTGGGCCCCAGGATCTTGTCGTTCTCATAGCCCAGCACCTTGGAGGACTGGAAGATAGACATGGTCTCCGGGTCATCCAGTGGGATCTTCTGGGGGTCCACCCCAGTCAGGTCCTGAAGCATTCGGATCATAGTGGGGTCATCGTGTCCCAGCATGTCCAGCTTCAGCAGGTTGGACTCCATGGAGTGATATTCGAAGTGGGTGGTGACGATATCGGTATTGGGGTCGTCCGCCGGGTGCTGTACGGGACAGAAGTCATAGATCTCCTTGTCCTGGGGGATGACCACCATGCCGCCGGGGTGCTGGCCGGTGGTGCGCTTGACGCCGGTGCAGCCGATGGCCAGGCGGTTCTCCTCCGCCTTGGAGGCCGTCCTCCCCCGCTCCTCCAGGTACTTCTTCACATAGCCGAAAGCCGTCTTTTCCGCCACCGTACCAATGGTCCCGGCTCGGAACACGTGGGTCTGTCCAAACAGCTCAAAGGTGTACCGGTGGGCGCTGGACTGGTACTCGCCGGAGAAGTTCAGGTCGATATCGGGCACCTTGTCTCCCCCGAAGCCCAGAAAGGTCTCGAAGGGGATGTTGAAGCCGTCCTTCACATAGGGCGTGCCGCAGACGGGACAGTTCATATCGGGCATATCCGCCCCGCACCCGTAGGGGTGGGCGGGGTCCTGGGCGTAGTCAAAGTCCGAGTGCTTGCACTTGGGGCAGCGGTAGTGGGCGGGCAGGGAGTTGACCTCAGTGATGCCCGACATGAATGCCACCAGAGAGGAGCCCACCGATCCACGGGAGCCCACCAGATAGCCGTGCTCCAGGGAGTTCTGCACCAGCTTCTGGGCGGACATGTAGATCACGTCGTACTTGCAGCGGATGATATCCCCCAGCTCCACGTTGATGCGGTCCACCACGATCTGGGGCGGCTCCTCGCCGTAGAGCTCATGGGCCTTGCCCCATACCAGCCGCTTCAGCTCCCCGTCGGAGTCCTCAAGCTTGGGGGCAAACAGTCCTTTGGGCAGGGGCTCAATGGGCTCGCACCAGTCCGCGATGAGATTGGTATTCCTCACCACCACGTCGTAGGCGGTCTCCTTCCCCAGATAGGAAAATTCCTCCAGCATCTCGGTGGTGGTCTTGAAGTAGATGGGCAGGGGCTCGTCCGCGTCCTCAAAGCCCTTGGAGGCCAGAAGGATGTGGCGGTATATCTCGTCCTCCGGGTCCAGGAAGTGGACGTCGCCGGTGGCGCACACCGGCTTGCCCAGCTCCTTCCCCAGGGCCACGATGGCCCGGTTGAAGTCCCGCAGCTCCTCCTCTGTGCGGACCATCCCCTTGCGGAGCATGAACATATTGTTGCACAGGGGCTGGATCTCCAGATAATCGTACCAGGAGGCGATGCGCTTGAGCTCCTCCCAGTCCTTGCCGTCCGCCACCGCCCGGAAGAGCTCGCCCGCCTCGCAGGCGGAGCCCAGGATCAGCCCCTCCCGGTTCTCGTTGATGACGCTTTTGAGCATGATGGGGTAACGCTTGAAGTAGTCCAGATGTCCCAGGGAGATGAGCTTGTACAGGTTACGCAGACCGGTCTGGTTCCGCGCCAGCACGATTAGGTGCTTGGGCTGGCGCTTGGCCTTTCCTCCCTTGCGCAGGTGGACCATGGCCCCGTTGATCTCCCCCAGGTGGCGCAGGCCCATCTCCTCCAGCATCTTAAAGAACGGGGGCAGCATGTAGCCCACCGTGGCCGCGTCGTCGCTGGCCCGGTGGTGATTGAAGGCGGGCAGGTGCAGGTGCTCCGCCACGATGTCCAGCTTGTACTTGCCCAGGTCAGGCAGCAGGTTCTGGGCCAGGATCAGGCTGTCGATGGAGGGATTGTGGAAGGGAATGCCGTATTTCCGGCAGCCGGCGGCGATAAAGCCCATGTCGAAGTCGGCGTTGTGGGCCGCCAGGGGCCGGTCCCCGGCAAAAGCCAGGAAAGCCCGCAGGGCCTCCTCCTGGGAGGGGGCCCCCACCAGCATCTCATCGGTGATACCGGTCAGGCGGATGATCTCCGGACTCAGGATGCGGCCGGGGGAGACAAAGGTGTTGAAGCGGTCGGTGATCTCCCCGTTTTTCAGCACTACGGCGCCGATCTCGATGATGACCTCGTACTTCCGGTTCAGCCCTGTGGTCTCGATGTCGAAGCAGACGATCTCCTGGTCAAAGGGCTGTTCTGTTTCCCCGTGGACCACTACTCTGTCATCCACGTCGTTGATGTAGTACGCCTCCACGCCGTACAGGATCTTGATATTTTTGGCGGAGTGCCACGCATCCGGGAAGGACTGGGCCACCCCGTGATCGGTGATGGCGATGGCCCGGTGGCCCCAGGCCTCCGCCCGCTTGACCACGTTTTTGTCCGGCCCCAGCTTGGGACCGACCGAGGTGAGGGCGTCCATAGCGGACATGGTGGTGTGCAGGTGGAGCTCCACCCGCTTTTCCGGCGCGTCATCCATCTTCATAGGCTTGGGCACCGCCATGATGGACATGGGCTCCAGCACCATGTCGCCGTAGAACCGGTCCATGTTCAGCCGGCCCTGGATCTGGAGGTGCATCCCCTTCTTGACCCCGTCCACGATGGGCTTGCCCTCGTCTCCGGGGAAGAATTTGTTCACCCGAATGGAGCCGGTGTAGTCGGTCAGATCGAAGGCCACCACCCAGGCGCCCCGCTTTTTCAGCTCCCGGTTGTCCACGGCAAAGACATCGCCCTCGATGACCACCATGCCCATGTCCAGCTCCAGCTCCCCGATGGGGGTGGGCCGCTTCTTGATGACATGCCCGAAAATCGTCTTGCCGGAGGGCTTGCCCTCCCCTTTTCCCTTGGGTCTGGCCGCCGGCGCGCTCCCCCGGGCCTTCCGCAGCGCCTCCCGCCGAATGGCCTCCGTCCGCGCGAAGGCGTCCATCTCCGGTGCCGTGCTCTCCCCCTGCCGAGGATGGGCCGGGCGGGTCTGGGGCGCGGAGGCAGGCACAGAAGGAGCCGCCGGTGCCGGCGCTTCGGCGGGGGTCTCCGGCTCCGGGGCCGCCATCTGAAACTTCACTGAGGCGAGCCCGTAGCACCGGGCCACGGCCTCCTCTGCCTGGCGGATCAGATTGGCCCCGGCTCCCCTGGCCCCATCCAGGGTCACCAGGGCGCTCCGGCTGGCCTTGTCAATGGCCGCGGCCACAATGACCCAGCCCTCTACGGCCTCCGCCAACTCCTGCCACTGGCACAGGGCAGCAAACATTTGTAAAAATGGGATCTTCTTGGACATGATGCAGATGCTCCTTGCGCTTGATTCTCAGTCAGTGGGATGGTGGAGCGCCCCCTGTGTTACAGTTCCTCGATCAGGGCAAACAGCTCGTCCACCAGCCGGTCCTGGGGGACCTTTTTCACGATCTCCCCTTTTCGGAACAGGAGGCCTTCGCCGATGCCGCCCGCGATCCCGCAGTCGGCGGCAGACGCCTCCCCCGGCCCGTTGACGGCACAGCCCATCACCGCCACCGTGATGGGCTTGTCCACCCCCTTCAGCCGCTCCTCCACCTGGGTAGCCAGGCCGATCAGATCGATGCGGGTCCGCCCGCAGGTGGGACAGGAGACCAGCTCTGCCCCCTCCCGCCGGACCCCGGCGGCCTTCAGGATGTCCCGGGCCGCGTAGACCTCCTCCACCGGGTCGGCGGAGAGGGAGACCCGCATGGTGTCCCCGATCCCCAGGGCCAGCAGGCCCCCGATGCCCACCGCAGACTTCAGGGTGCCCATCCGGACCGTCCCGGCCTCGGTAACGCCAATATGTAAAGGATAATTGCTTTTCTCTCTCATCAGCTGATAGGCCCGCATGGTCATGGGGACGCCGGAGGACTTCAGCGACACACAGATGTCGTCAAAATCGAATTTGTTCAGCAGACGGATGTGGCCGAAGGCTGACTCCACCATGGCCTCCGGACAGACGCCGCCGTATTTGGCCAGCAGTCCCTTCTCCAGAGAGCCGCCATTGACACCGATGCGGATTGGGATGCCCCGCAGACGGCAGGCGTCTGCCACCGCCTTGACCCGGTCCTCTCCACCGATATTGCCCGGATTGATGCGGACCTTGTCCGCTCCGGCCGCGATGGCCTCCAGGGCCAGCTTATAGTCGAAGTGGATATCCACCACCACTGGGAGCGGACTGGCCTCCTTGATCTTGGCCACCGCCCGGGCGGCGGCCCGATCAGGGACCGCCACCCGCACGATCTGACATCCAGCCGCAGCCAGGGAACGGATCTGGGACAGGGTGGACTCCACATCGTCGGTGCGGGTATTGGTCATGGACTGGATGGTGACCGGCGCCCCGCCGCCGATGGGGATGCCGCCCACATGGATCTGTCTGGTCATTGAAACCTCTTCCTTTCCCATATCTGGTCCGGCTAGACGCCGAACAGCTTGCCCACGTCGCTGAAAGTCACAGCCAGAGACAGGGTCAGCAGCAGGGCCAGCCCCGCCATATGGACGTACCCCTCATACTTTGGGTCGATCTTTCTGCGGAACAGCCCGAAGAGCAGGCCGTTCAGGAACAGAAAGAAAATGCGTCCCCCATCCAGCGCGGGGAGGGGCAGCAGATTCATCACCGCCAGGTTCACTGCGATCAGCGCAGACAGGTAGAGGATGTTATACACCGCGTCCCCCACCGTCTCAGACTGGGTCCCCACCTGGGAGATGGTGGTCACGATGCCCACCGGGCCTGACAGGTCCCGCAGTCCAACCACCCCGGAGACCAGATCTCCCAGGCTGATCCAGACCGTGCGCACAAAATCCAGGCTGTTGTACCAGCTGTACAGCAGCTTGCTGCCCAGGGTGGCGGGGATGATCTCCCGCCCCACGCTGATCCCCCGCAGGTATGTGGTCTTCCCCTCCTCATCCGTGCGGGCCTGGAGGGGCATCTCAACGCCGTCCAGGCGGACCTTCTCGCCGTCCCGGAGCACCACGAAATCCAGGGTATCCCCTGCCCGACCGAGAAAGAAGGTCAGGTTATTATAATTGTAGATCCGGTGTCCGTCCAGGGAGTAGACCACGTCCCCGGGCTGGAGCCCGCTGTCCTCCACACCGTAGCCCTCCAGAAAGCCGTCTATGGTGGGCAGCACGAAACCGGTGGCCTGGGAAAAAAGGATCAGGATCAGCACAAAGCCGGTCAGAAAATTCATGAAAGCCCCGGCGCAGAGGATGACGATCTTTTTCCACCCGCTGGCCCGGCCGAAGGCCCGGGGGTTGTCGCTCTCCTCATCCTCCCCCTCCATGGCGCAGTATCCGCCGATGGGCAGGGCACGAATGCTGTAAAGTGTCTCCCCCTTCTCCTTCTTCCAGAGAGCGGGCCCCATGCCCACCGCGAACTCATTCACCTGCACCCCCAGCAGCTTGGCGGTGGCAAAATGCCCCAGCTCATGGGTGGCGATCAGCACGCCGAAGATCAGTACCGCGATGACAACATAAAAAAGAACAGAACCGAGCATAGAACCTCCAAAAGAAAATCAGTCTGGACCTTGTCTCATACGGCGCGGGCCGCCCGGTCCGCCTCCAGAATGTCCTCCAGAGTGGGCCGCTGGACCACAGGGACCTGATCCATGGCCCGGGCGACCTGTTCTGCGATGTCCAGGAACCCGATCTTCCCCTCCAGGAACCGGGCCACCGCCGCCTCATTGGCCCCATTTAAGATGGCCCCCGCCGTGCCGCCTGTCCGCGCTGCCTCCAGTGCCAGGGGAAGGCAGCGGAATGTATCCAGATCCGGCGTGCCGAAGGTGAGCGGCCCACAGTTCCACAGGTCCAGCGGTGAGGCCGGTCCTGGGATGCGCTCAGGCCAGGTCAGGGCGTATTGGATGGGCAGACGCATGTCCGGCGTCCCCAGCTGGGCGATCATGGCATTATCACAGTATTCCACAAGGGAGTGGATAATACTCTCCCGGTGGATCACAATGGAAATTTTCTCCGGAGGCATGTGGTACAGGTGCATCGCCTCGATAAATTCCAGGCCCTTATTCATTAGAGTGGCGGAATCCACAGTGATCTTGGCCCCCATGGACCAGTTTGGATGCTGTAAGGCGTCCTCCCTTGTCATTCCTTTCAGCTCTGAGGCCGTACGCCCATAAAAGGGCCCCCCGGAGCAGGTCAGGATCAGCCTCTTCACACCTCCCCGGTCCCGGCAGCCCTCCAGGCTCTGGAAGAGGGCGGAGTGCTCCGAGTCCACCGGCAGGATCTCCGCGCCGGACGCCTCCGCTGCCGACATCACCAGCTCCCCCGCACATACCAGGGTCTCCTTGTTGGCCAGGGCGATGCGCTTTCCCTCCCGGATGGCGGCCAGGGTGGGGCGCAGCCCCACCATCCCCACCACTGCGGTGAGCACAGTGTCCGCACCGGGCAGGGAGGCGGCCTCCAGCAGCCCCTCCATTCCGGCGGCCACCCGGACCCCCGTGTCCGCCAGGCGGACCTTCAGATCAGCTGCGGCGTCCTCCTCCATCAGGACGGCCAGCTCCGGCCGGAACCGGCGTGCCTGCTCCTCCAGCTCCCGGACGCTCCGGTTGGCAGTCAGCGCCGCCGCACGCATGCCACAGGCGGCAATCACATCCAATGATTGCCGCCCGATGGAACCGGTGGAGCCCAATATTGAAATACATCTGCTCATATGACAAAACTCCTCGCTGACCACCGTATCCGCCTAAAAGGCTGGAAACAGCGTCACCATCAGCCAGAGAGCCGGAGCCGCAAAGGTCATGCTGTCGAAGCGGTCCAGCATCCCGCCATGGCCAGGGATCACATTTCCATAGTCCTTGATCCCATACTGACGCTTGATGAGAGAGAAAGACAGATCCCCCAGCTCTGTAATGGCGCTTCCCACGAGCCCGTAGACCACCATCAGAGGGAAATTCACTTCTATCCCGCCGAACTGATGCAAAATGGCTCCGTAGAGCAGCATGAACAGCCCCCCGAACAGGATGCCGCCGGCATAGCCCTCCAGTGATTTGTTGGGGCTGACCCGAGTGATGCCTTTGTGCTTCCCAAAGAACACCCCCACGAAGTAGGCGCCCGCATCCGTGAGGAAAGCGGAGATCACCGGCAGCAGGACCAGATATCTGCCGCTCTCCATCCCCTTGAGCAGCACCAGCGTGGACAGGAACGCCGGGATCACGATCCCGCCGAACATACACACCAGCAGATCCTCCAGGGAGATCGCGCTGCCGCTGTCAAAGCGGCGGATGGCCCCCAGAAAAAGAGCGGCCATCAGCAGCAGGGACAGGGCAGCCAGGGACCAGTTCCCCCACCCCAGCCAGAAGGTCAGGGGGATCAGGCCGGCCGCCGCCGCCGTGTAGACATACATTCCATTGTGGTGGGCCACCTTGGTGGCCCTCAGCAGCTCAAAGGACGCCCGCGCGGTGATGCATGCCAGCAGTACCGCGAGAAAGACGGGCGGCAGAAAGAACAGGACAACAAAAAACAGCGGGGCCAATACTACAGCCGAGAGGATGCGCGTCACCATTTCTCAAATACCTCCAAATCGCCGGGCCCGGCTCTGATAGCTGGCGATGGCCCGCAGCAGCTCTGCTTTGCTGAAATCCGGCCACAGCACATCCGTAAAGTAGAACTCCGCATAGGCGGACTCCCACAGCAGGAAATTGGATAGGCGCAGCTCCCCGCTGGGGCGGATAATCAGGTCCGGGTCCGGCACCCCGCGGGAGAACAGGTAGCCGGAGAAGTTCTCCTGTGTCAGGTGGTTGGGGTCCGCCCTCCCCTCTACACAGTCCAGGGCATAGGCCCGGGCGGCCCGGAGGATCTCGTCCCGTCCGCCATAATTCAGGCAGATATTCACCTGACAGCCGTCGTACCTCTTGGAGATGCGTCGGGTCTGCTCACACAGGTCCCGGAGCTCCTGGGACAGCGGAGAGAGGTCCCCGAAAAACTCCATCTTCACCTTGTCCCGTTCCATCTGTCCGATGGCCTCCAGCAGATACTTCTTCAGCAGGCCCATGATGGCGCCCACCTCATCCTCCGGCCGCTTCCAGTTTTCCGTGGAAAAGGCATAGACCGTCAGATACTCCAGGCCGATCTCCTTGCAGTAGGTGGCGATGGTGCGGAAAGTCTCCGCCCCGGCGGCATGTCCCGCCGAACGGGGCAGCCCCCGCTTTTTGGCCCACCGGCCATTTCCATCCATGATAATGGCGATATGCCGGGGCAGGTCCTGAAAGTCAACCTGTACCTCCGGCTGAGGCTTCTTTGTAAACAGCGGCATATCTGATCTTCCTTACCCAAACAAAATGCTGAGAGCGCACGTGCAGAATGAAGAATGAACGTCTTGAGAACATTCCGCATCCTGCATTGTGCAGCCCGCATCGCTCAGACCGCCATCAGCTCCTGCTCCTTTTTCGCGGTCAGCTCATCCACCTCTTTGCACCGCTTGTCGGTCAGGTCCTGAAGCTCCTTTTCCAGCTGCTTCTGGTCATCTTCGGTGATCTCGCTCTTCTTGACCTGTTTTTTGATCTCATCCATGGCCTCGCGCCGGATGTTCCGAAGGGCCACCTTGCCCTCCTCACCGTACTTGTGCACCTGCTTGGTCAGATCCCGGCGGCGCTCCTCTGTCAGCTGGGGGAAGCCCAGGCGGATCACCCGGCCGTCGTTCTGGGGATTGATGCCCAGGTCAGAGGTCTGGATGGCCTTCTCGATCGCCTTGAGCAGGGTGCCGTCCCAGGGCTGGATCATCAGGGTGCGGGGGTCGGGGGAGGAGATGGCCGCCACCTGGTTGAGCGGGGTGGGCGTGCCGTAGTACTCCACGAAAATACGGTCCAGCACGCCGGCATTGGCCCGTCCGGCACGGACAGAGGCGAAGTTGGCCTTGACCACTTCGATGGTCTTCTGCATCTTGGCATCGTAAACTTTTGTCTCAGGGCTCATCGTCGAATCTTCCTTTCTGTTGTCAGCTGGCGCCTTGGTTCAGCCTTTTACAATGGTTCCGATCTTCTCTCCCATGACCGCCCGGATGATGTTCTGAGGGTCCTTCAGAGCGAAGAGCAGCACCGGGATCTTGTTGTCCATGGAGAGCGAGGTGGCGGTGGAGTCCATCACCTGGAGATGCTGAGCCAGCACGTCGTCGTAGGTGATGGTGTCGTATTTGACCGCCTTGGGGTCCACCTTGGGGTCGGCTGAATAAACTCCGTCGATGTTCTTGGCCAGGAGGATCACATCGGCGTCGATCTCCGCCGCCCGCAGGACCGCAGCTGTGTCCGTGGAGAAGAAGGGGTTCCCCGTGCCGCAGCCGAAGATGACCACCCGGCCCTTGTCCAGGTGCCGGATGGCTCTGGAGCGGATATAGGGCTCCGCCACCGCCCGCATCTCGATGGCAGTCTGGACCCGGACGTCCACTCCCTTCTGCTCCAGCACGTCCGCCAGGGCCAGGGCGTTGATGCTGGTGGCCAGCATCCCCATGTGGTCGGCCCGGACCCGTTCCATCCGGTCGCCGCCGTCCTTCAGCCCGCGCCAGAAGTTTCCGCCGCCTACCACGACGCCCACCTGCACGCCCAGCTGGGTGCACTCCTTGATGACCTCGCACACCTGTCCGATCACGTTGAAGTCCAGTCCCCGGGAGGCATCCCCCGCCAGGGCCTCGCCGCTGATCTTCAGCAGCACGCGTTTATACTTTGGCTGTTCCATTGGAAACACTCCTCGCATCAAGATCAATGATTCATCCCTATTCTAATATAATTCTCCTCTTTTGCATAGGGGGTACGGCAAAGTTTTTCATTTTCCCTGGAGGAGCACCGGGACACCCCCTCCCGCATAGTGTGAAGCGGGGGGAGCCGTCAGTGCGCTCCCCGCCTATCACAGCGGCGCGTGACCCGCGCCGGGAAAGGAACAGTACATTGGCACAGGCACTGTTATGGGCCGCCGGCGGAACAGGGTTCACCGCTCTGCTCACCGCCCTGGGGGCGGCCACCGTATTTTTCTTCCGGAGCCGCCCTGACCCCACGGTCCACCGGATCTTCCTGGGGTTCGCCGCCGGCGTGATGATCGCCGCCAGCATGTGGAGCCTCCTGATCCCCGCCATCGAGGAGGCGGAGGCCATGGGCATGGTGGGATGGGTCCCGGCCGCTGGGGGGTCCGTCCTGGGCATCGCCTTCCTGCTGGCCATGGACGCCCTGCTCCCCCAGCTCACCCCTGAATCCTTCCGCCATCTGGGCCGCCGGACCCCCCTTCTGGTCCTGGCCGTCACTCTCCACAACATCCCGGAGGGGATGGCGGTGGGCATCTCCTTTGCGCTGGCCTCCCAGGGGGACACCCCCGCCCAGCTCACCGCCGCCGTCGCTCTGGCCCTGGGTATCGGCATCCAGAACTTCCCCGAGGGGGCTGCCATCGCCCTGCCTCTGCGCCAGGAAGGGCTCAGCCGGGCCAAATCCTTTTGGATGGGGGCCCTGTCCGGCGTCGTGGAGCCCATTTTCGCCCTGCTCACCGTTCTGATGGTAGGCAGCCTCCAGCCGCTGATGCCCTGGCTGCTCTCCTTTGCAGCCGGCGCCATGCTGTATGTGGTCGTGGAGGAGCTGATCCCGGGCGCCCACCTGGAGGACCACTCCTCCCGGGGCGGAACTCTGGGGGTAATGGCCGGGTTCCTGCTCATGATGATCCTGGACGTAGCCCTGGGCTGAGTCTACAAATATGTAAAGCCGCCCTGAGGCGGCTGTTCACAGGTCCTTTTTGATCTGGCGCAGGGCGTTCTTCTCCAGGCGGGACACCTGGGCCTGGGAGATCCCCACCTCGGTGGACACCTCCATCTGGGTCTTTCCCTGAAAAAAACGGAGGGACAGGATGCGCTTCTCCCGGTCCGACAGCTTGGCAATGGCTTCCCGCAGTGCGATCTGCTCCAGCCAGTTCTCGTCCGTGTTTTTGCTGTCCCGCACCTGATCCATGACACAGATGGTATCCCCGCTGTCGGAGTACACCGGCTCGTAGAGGGAGACCGGGTCCACGATGGCATCCAGGGCAAAGACCACTTCCTCCCGCTTGAGCTCCAGCATCCTGGCTATCTCGTCTACGGTTGGCTCCCGCTGGTGCTCGGCCATATAGGCCTCCTTGGCCTGGAGCACCTTGTACGCCGTGTCCCGCATGGCCCGGGACACCCGCATGGTGCTGTTATCCCGGAGGTACCGCCGGATCTCCCCCACGATCATGGGCACGCCATAGGTGGAGAAGCGCACGTCCAGATCCGTGTTGAAGTTGTCGATGGCCTTGATGAGGCCGATGCACCCCACCTGGAACAGGTCGTCCGCGTTCTCCCCCCGGTTGGCAAAGCGCTGGATCACCGAGAGGACCAGCCGCAGGTTGCCCGCGATCAGTTCCTCCCGGGCCTTCATGTCCCCCTGCTTGGCCCGGAGCAGGAGGGCCTGGGTCTCATCGTTTTTCAGGACCTTCAGCTTTGACGTGTTTACCCCGCAGATCTCCACCTTGTTTTGCATCTGTTGGAACCTCCTGCCATGATACTGTGCTTTCAGTATCTCCGGGACAGAGGGTTTCATACCGCGGGGAGCGGCTTAAAAATTTTAACGCTCGACAGGGTTCGATGGAATTTCAGGAACAGCCGGAAAGCGGGACAGCAGGCAGTACGCGCTCTGCCCCGGCCCCCATCTGGGGCCGGGGCAGAGCGCAGCCGTTCAGGCCGTCACAGTTCCTTGACCGCGCCGCTGCGGGACAGGGCCTCCGCCGCGGCTACCGAGACCGCCAGGCCGAAAACGCCCTGGATCAGGTTGCCCGGGATGGCGGCCGCCGCTCCCAGGCCGAATCCAAGGACCACTCCTTCATAGGCGAAGTAGCCCGCCACCATCACCGCCTCCCCCGCCAGGGCGCCGCCGATGCGGGCGGCCAGCCCCCGCTTTTCTCCGGCTGCCGCCCGGAATACTGCCCAGGCGCAGACCGCCATGCATGCTTTGATCACAAAGGTACCAGGTGCATACAGAGGGTATCCGCTGACCAGGTCGGCCAGCATAGAGCCAAGCCCAGCCGCCGCGCCGCCGTACATTGGACCCAGCACCCACCCGGCCAGCAACACCACGCAGTCCCCCAGGTTGACATAGCCCCCCGTGGCAGGCACTGGGATCTTGACGATCATGGTCATCACACAGGTCAGCGCCGCAAACAGCGCCGCGTACACCAGCTTTCTCGTTTTTTCTCCAATCATCTCGTTCTACGCTCCTTTTGTCCTGTTCACAGGAAAAATGTCCTTGCATTTTTCCGCTGTCTGTATTTTAATCTTATCTGGTCTGATGAAAAGGTCCAGTTTCGTTCTTTTTTATCAGGCCAGATAGGAGGGCAACCATGCTCACATATGATCTGGACCGGCGGGGGACCATCCCCCGCTATGACTACCTCTGCCGCTGCATCCGGGATGACATCCTCTGCGGCCGCCTGACCGCCGGGAGCCGGCTCCCCTCTCGGCGGAGCCTTGCGGAGCACCTGAAGGTCAGTGCCGTCACGGTGGAGAGCGCCTATGCTCAGCTGGCCGCGGAGGGATACATCGTTTCCCGGGAAAAGAGCGGCTATTTCGTCTCCCAGCTGGAGCCCGCCCTGCGTCCCCCGTCCCCGCCCCCCATCCGGACCGATGCTCCGCCCCCGGGGCAGCCCTGGATGATGGATCTGCGGGGAGGCGGCGGGAGCACAGAGCTCTTTCCCTTCTCTGTCTGGGCCAAGCTGATGCGGCAGGTACTGTCCCAGCGTGGTCCAGATCTCCTGCGTCCCGTGCCCCACAGCGGGGTCCCTGAGCTGCGGGAGGCCATCGCCGGCACCCTGTACCGCCTGCGGGGCCTCTCCGTCTCCCCGGAGCAGATCGTGGTGGGCTCGGGGTCCGAATATCTGTATAACCTCATCGTACAGCTCCTGGGCCGGGAGCTGGTCTATGGCGTGGAGGACCCAGGATACCCAAAGCCCGCCAGGATCTACGCCCTCAACGGGGCCCGCTGCATCTCCCTCCCGGTGGACGGACAGGGGATCTCCCCCCAGACCCTCGCTGCCTCCCCGGCTCAGGTGGTCCACCTCTCCCCCTCCCATCAGTTTCCCACCGGGGCCGTCACCCCGGCGGGGCGGCGTCAGGCCCTGCTCCGCTGGGCCGCCCAGGGCGGGGACCGCTATCTCATCGAGGATGACTACGACAGCGAATTTCGCTTTACAGGGCTTCCCATCCCTGCCCTCCAGAGTATCGACCAGGCGGACCGGGTCATCTATTTGAACACCTTCTCCCGGGCTCTGGCCCCCTCCCTGCGCATCAGTTATCTGGTGCTGCCTCCCACCCTGCTGGACCGCTATCACCAGCGCCTGGGGTTCTACTCCTCCACCGTCCCCGCCCTGGAGCAGTACACCCTGGCCTCCTTCCTCTCAGAGGGGCGCTTCGAGCAGCACCTCAGCCGGGCCCGGAACCGCTACCGGGCCCTCCGTGACCAGGTGCTGGAGGCCCTGGAGGCCAGCGGCCTGGCCGGCCGGGCCCAGATCTCCGGTGCGGACGCGGGGCTCCACTTCCTGGTCCGGCTGGAGACGGAGTGCGGCGACCAGGAGCTGACCCAGCTGGCCCGTGCGCGGGGCATCCGCCTCTCCTTCCTGTCGGAGTTCTGCGCCTCCCCCGGCCCGGAGCACCAGCACTTTCTGGTCATCAGCTACCCGGGCATCCAGATGGAGCGCCTGCCCCAGACCCTGAGGGAGCTGGCTGCGCTACTCCACTGAGTCCGGGGCGTAAAAACTCTTTAGGAGGGGGCAAGCAAAAAATCTCACTCCGCCCAATCTCGATAAATGATAAAAAGCGCAGGAGCTGGCGCTCCTGCGCTTTTTGCAGCGTCCCTTTTCCCGCCTCATCTGTTACAGCTTCTGCTATGCCGCCTTTCCTGTAAAAGAGAAAGCTGTTGGTCCCCGTCCCCGGCAGGGGGCCGGGGCCCACAATGGGGT